>CAMOXA010000164.1 GCA_946628745.1 uncultured Verrucomicrobiota bacterium
CATCCGGCGGACGTCAAGCACTACGACACGGCGACATTGCGCGAACGCTTCGTCATGGAAAAGGTGATGGCTCCGGACGAAATCAATCTTACGTACACGATGTACGACCGCCTCGTATACGGCGGCGCGATGCCAGTCAAAGGCGAACTTAAGCTCGACACCTTCGACGCGCTCAAGGCGGAACACTTCCTTGACCGCCGCGAACTGGGCGTGATCAATGTCGGCGGACCGGGCGAAGTCGTCGTGGACGGCGAGGTCTACGCGCTCGAATTCAAGGAGGCTCTATACGTCGGCTGCGGAAAGAAGGACGTGAGATTCCGTTCCGCCGACGCGGCGAATCCGGCCAAGTTCTACATCAACTCGGCGCCGGCCTACAAGCAGTTCGCCACCCAGCGCATCACATGCGACCAGAACTGCCGCAAGGCGGGCTACACGATCGGCAACTGCATCAAGGCCGGTTCCCTTGAAGAGTCCAACGACCGCGTGATCAACCAGCTCATAGTCAACCCCGTCCTTTCCAAAGTCCCGGGCGGCGGCGTCAACCAGTTGCAGATGGGCCTCACCGAACTCAAGCCCGGCAGCGTCTGGAACACGATGCCCCAGCACACGCACGCCCGCCGCATGGAGGCCTATTTCTACTTCAACGTCCCGAAGGGACAGGCTGTCTGCCACCAGATGGGCGAGCCGCAGGAGCAGCGCCTTGTATGGCTGCACAACGAGCAGGCGATCGCGTCGCCGGAGTGGAGCGTACACTCTGCCGCCGGAACGTCGAACTACATGTTCATCTGGGGCATGGGGGGCGAGAACCTCAACTACGGCGACATGGACAAAGTCCCGGTTCTCGAAATGCGCTGACTTGCACATAAATCAAGCAAAGGAAAAAAGAAAATGATACTCGATAAATTCAAGCTCGACGGCAAGGTCGCCGTCGTTACCGGAGCGGGCCGCGGCATCGGCCAGGCCTATGCAATCGGACTCGCCGAAGCCGGCGCGGATGTGGCGCTTGTCGACGTCATCGACCAGTCGGAGACCGCGGGCAAGATCAAGGCTCTCGGGCGCAAGGTCCTCACACTTTCGGCCGACCTTTCCAAGGGAGAGGAAGAGGCTCCCCGAATCATCGCCGAAGTCGTGAAGGAACTCGGCGGCGTCGATATTCTCGTGAACAACGCCGGGATCATCAAGCGCGAACCGTTCACGGAACATTCCGCGGCGAACTGGAATCTCGTCCTTTCGATCAATCTGTCGGCTCCGTTCTTCCTTTCACAGCAGGCGGCGAAGCAGATGATCGCCCAGGGGCGCGGCGGCAAGATAATCAACATCGCTTCAATGCTGTCGTTCCAGGGCGGCATTCTCGTGCCGGGCTACGCTGCGTCGAAGGGCGGCATCAAGTCGCTTACGATGCTCATGGCCAATGAACTGGCGAAGTACAACATTTGCTGCAACGCGATTGCGCCGGGCTACATCGCGACCGAAAACACCCGTCCGATACGCGAGGACGCCGCCCGCAACAAGGCCATACTCGACCGCATCCCGGCAGGACGCTGGGGCACCCCCGAGGATCTCGCCGCGCTTTGCGTTTTCCTCGCTTCGCCGGCTTCCGACTACATGAACGGCTACACCTATGCCTGCGACGGCGGCTGGCTCGCCAGATAGCAGGCGAAGCCTTCATGGCGCCGCCGCGAAGGCGATCGCCGCCGCTCTGTTCGCGGCGGCGGCGTTGACTGCCGCCGCCGCAGAGTCCGCGCCCGTCTCGAAGCCGGCGCACGCCGTATGGCGCGGCAACGGTCTTTCTTTCTGGCGCGACGTCAAATACGGCCCCCGCGCCGACTATCCGGACGAGGGCGACGGCTTTCGCGGACAGGTCGGCGACTGGCGCCCCGCGGCCGGCCTCCCCGGCAGAATATGCCGCCACTGTTCGGGCCAGACGATGGATTTGTACGTGCCCGATACCGCGGCCGGCAAACCTGCGACAGTTGTGATGTACGTGCACGGCGGCGCCTGGTCGCACTGCTTCGACAAGGGGGCGATTCCCGGCGCGTTGTTCAGGGCCTATATGAAAAGAGGCGTCGTCCTGTGCTCGCCGAACTACATACTCCAGATCGACAATACGATGAATATGCAGCCCGGACGCCGCGACGAGGCGACGTTCGGCGCAATGTTGCGCGACATCGATCTCGCGGTCGCGAGGCTGAAGCCGCTCCTCTCAGAGGCGGGCGTGAAGATGGACCGCTTTGTGATGGCCGGCGAATCTGCCGGCGCGCATCTAGCGCTGCTCTACTCGTACGACCAGGACAATCCTGGCGCGCTGTCCCTGGGGCTTCGCCATGACATTAAAATATGCAAAGTAGTGGACATCGTCGGCCCGACCGATTTTTTCGCGATGAATGAAGCGTCCGGAGCGGACGCCGCGTCGCTGCCGGACAGCGACCCGCGCCAGAGATATCGCGTACTCATGAAGCGCCTCGCCGGGCTTGCCGACGATGCGCCCGAAAAACTTTCCCTCGAACGCATCGCCGCGTGGTCGCCTGTGCGCCTCGTGACTTCCCGCTCGGTGCCGACCTCGTTCGTTTACGGCAGGATTCTTCCTCTGGTGCCAACCGACGGGATGATCCCGCTATCTCAAAAGCGCTCCCTGGAAAAGGCTCTTGAGGCGGCGGGCGTCAGGTTCGAGTCCAAGACAGTCACGGGCGTGCATCACGGCGACGTTTCAACGGTGGCCTCGGACTGGATCGCGGACCAATGCATTTCGCATTGATTCGGCGCGGCGGCCCGCCGACCCGGGCCTGACACGGTCCGGTAAGATTTTTTGCACTGCGGCGGGCGCATCTGATATAATATCTTGATATGAAAAAAACATGCATGCTGTTTGCTCTCGCCGCGCTCGCCGGCTGTTCCGGCGAGAACAGGCGCGAAGAGGTCGATCCACGCGTCGCCGACGCGACGCGACCGCTCGTTCTCATGACATTTCCTTCGGTGCCTCCGTTTTCCTACAAGAACAAGGCCGGCGAGATAGTCGGCACAGACATCGACCTTGCGCGGCGCATTGCCGACAGGATGGGGCGCAAGCTTGTCGTAGAGGGCGCGAACTTCAACGAAATACTTCCACGGTTGAAGGCGGGCACGGCCGACATGGGCATCGCCGCGATCGCCATCACCGACGCGCGCCGCCGGGACGTCGACTTCTCAGAGCCCTACGACGAATGCGGCGGGTGCTTCCTGTACCGCAAGGACGGGCGAAAGCCGCGCATGTCGCAGATTGCCACGTGCCGCGTCGCGGTCGAGTCGGACACTGTCGACGACCTGTACCTCTGCCTGCACGGATGCGACCCCATGCGGTTCAGCCACGTCAACGACGCGCTCGAGGCGCTCGAGAAGGACGAGGTCGACGCGGTGTTCTTCGACGCGATGCAGCTGAAGACCAGGGCCGAGTCGTCCGGCGGGCGGCTAATTGTGACGCCGCTTGAGACAAGGTACATCTACGGAGTCGCCGTTGACAAGCGCCGCCCCGACGTGCTTGCCGCGGCCAACGCCGTCATCGCGGAAGGGAGGTCGAAATGACTCAGCGGCGCAGCCTGAACCTAAAGCTGGTCCTCAGCGTGCTGGCGGCGTTCCTGCTGTCGATGGCCTTCACGTGGTTCCT
>CAMOXA010000165.1 GCA_946628745.1 uncultured Verrucomicrobiota bacterium
TGATGCTGCACTGCATGCTTCCGCTCAACGAGATACTGATCGACTTCCACGACACGTTGAAGTCCGTATCGCACGGCTACGCCTCGATGGATTACGAACCGGCCGGCTACCAGGTCTCGGACATCGTCAAGATGGATATTCTGCTGAACGGCGAGACGGTGGATGCGTTCGCGACGATGGTCCACCGCGACAAGGCACGCGCACGCGGGCTGCAGATGTGCAAGGCGCTTTCGGAGACGATACCGCCGCACCAGTTCAAGATACCGGTGCAGGCTGCGATCGGCAAGGAGATTATCGCGCGCGAAGACATACGGCCGTTCCGCAAGGACGTGCTGGCGAAGCTGTACGGCGGCGACGTGACGCGAAAGATGAAGGTGCTGGAAAAGCAGAAGCGCGGCAAGGCGAGGATGAAGGAGTTCGGCCACGTCAACGTCCCGCAGTCGGCTTTCATCGCCGTTTTGAAAGGCACGATCAAGGAGTGAGCCGGCGGCGGACGCCGCCGCGCCAGACATATGAAAACACTTTACCTGTACGGTCCGCCCGCGAGCGGCAAGACCACGCTCGCGAAGAAGCTCGCCGTCGAATACGGCAGGATGTATCTCGACCTTGATGAAGAGATCGTCCGCAAGGCCGGCCGGACGATACCCGAAATATTCGCCGCGGAAGGCGAGGCGGCCTTTCGCCGGCTTGAGAGCGAGATGCTGCGCGAAGCGTCCGCGCCGATTGTCGCGCTCGGCGGCGGCACGCTGCTGGATCCCGCGAACAGGGCCTGGGCGGAGGAGCACGGCTTTGTCGCGGTGATAGACGCGGACGAAGAGACGGTCGCGCGCCGCATAGAGGCGGCGAAGGGGACTCGACCGCTGGGCGACAGACTGGCGGAGCGCCGCGCGCACTACGCGGCGTTCAAGCACCACATCGACGCCGGCACCCGCGTAATCCTGCCGCGTCCGCTGAGGGGGACGGTGGTCCCGCCGCCGTCGAAGTCCCACATGCACCGGCTTCTCATCGCGGAGTTTCTGGCGACGCGCCGCAGCGCGTCCGCGCCTTGCGAGACGGGATCCCGCGCCGCGGAGTGCGAAGACATCGAAGCGACCCGCCGGTGCATCGCCACGCTCGCGGCCCATGCCTGCGGCGGCGCGGGCGAGTCTCGCGAAGTCGTGCTGGACGTCGGCGAGAGCGGCTCGACGCTGCGCTTTTTCGCGCCTGTGGCGGCGGCGCTCGGCTTCAAGGCGAAGTTCACGAGGCGCGGCCGTCTCGCGGAGCGTCCGGCGATAGAGTACGACACGATAGAATCCGGCCTGCACGAGCTTAGGGGCGACGTGTCGTCGCAGTTCGTGACGGGGCTTCTCTTCGCATTGCCGCTTCTGGAGGGGGATTCGGAAATCCGCTTTACGACTCCGCTGCAGTCGCGCGGTTACGTGGACATGACGCTGGATGTCGTTCGCATGTACGGCATAAAAGTAGACGAGACGCCGTCAGGCTTCAAGGTGCCAGGCGCTCAGCGCTTCGTCTCGCCCGGCAAGGTCTCGCCCGAAGCCGACTGGTCCGGCGCGGCGTTCTGGTTCGCCGCGAACGCGCTCGGCAGCGAGTTGACCGTGGAAGGGCTGAACCCCGCTTCGCGCCAGCCCGACAGGGTGGTGGCCGGTCTCATTTCGCGCATCGTGGAGGCGAACCGCGGCGGCGCGGCGGCATCGCAGGCGATCGATGTGTCGGGGTGTCCCGACAACTATCCGGCGCTCGCCGCCGTCAACCACGCGCTCGGAGGCAAGGCGAAGTTCGCCGGCACCGAACGGCTGCGCCTCAAGGAGTCGGACAGGCTCGCCGCGATGGAAGCCGTCTTCGCCAGCCCCGACGACGTGGACCCTATGGGCGACCACCGCATAGCAATGGCCGCGGCGATTCTCGCGACCGCGTCGGACTCGCCCGCTCTAGTGCACGACGCGGGCTGCGTCGCGAAGTCTTATCCCGGCTTCTGGGACGAGTTTAAGATGGACCTTTACGCCGTAACCGGGTGGCCGCTGGCGAAGACGCGCAGCCCCGAGCTGCACAATGCCGCGCACGCCGCCGCGGGCAGGCGCGCAGAGATGGTGGCCTTCCCGGCGCGGACGATAGACGACGCGCTGCGGTTCGCCGACAGGTGCGCGGTAAAGGGGATGGCCGTGACGATTCCGCACAAAGAGTCCGTCATGCGGCATCTGGACTGGATCGATCCCGCCGCCGCGAAGATAGGCGCCGTGAACACCGTGGTGTTCCGCGACGGCCGCAGGTTCGGCTACAACACCGACGAGCCCGGCTTCGGCGAGGCGATATGCGCCTTCGCGGGGCGCACGAATCTCGACGGAGTCAAGACGGCGCTCCTCGGCGCGGGCGGCGCGGCGAAAGCCGTCAAGTGCGCATTGGAGCGCCTTGGCGCCGCGGTCGAGGTTTTCCACCGGCGCCCGCTCGCGCCGGGCTTTGACTTGATTGTCAATGCGACGCCGGTCGATCCGGTGCCGGAATACGCGTTCTCGGGACGCGAAATGGTGTACGACCTGAGATACGAACCGCCCGAGACGCCGCTCATGACGCGCGCCCGGGCGGCGGGATGCCGCGTCGAAAACGGTTTTTCGATGCTCAAGGCCCAGGCCCGCATACAACTCGAACACTTTGCGCGCGGCGCGAAGATATGATACAATATACCGCACAAGAAATGAAAGGAGTGTCAATGTCCAAGAATCTAGAAGGAAAAGTCGCCATCGTCACCGGGGCAGCCCGCGGCATCGGCGCAGCGATAGCCAGACGTCTGGCCGAAGCCGGCGCGTCCGTCGCCGTGTGCGACTTGAAGCCGGAGTGGTGCGACGAGACGGTCAAGTCGCTCGAAGCGCTCGGCGTAAAGGCGAAAGGCTACGGCGTCAACGTCGCCGTTTCGGCGGAAGTCGACCAGTGCGTCAAGTCCGTCCTCGCGGACTTCGGCAAGATCGACATAATGGTCAACAACGCCGGCATAACCAAGGACGGATTGCTGATGCGCATGTCGGACGACGACTGGGACGCGGTAATCGACGTGAACCTGAAAGGTACGTTTCTTTTCACCCGCGCCGTTTCCAGACCTATGATGAAGAACAAGGCGCCGGACGGCACCCAGCTCGGCGGCTCCATCATAAACATCGCGTCTGTCGTGGGCATAATGGGCAATGCCGGCCAGGCCAACTACACTGCGTCGAAGGGCGGCGTCATCGCGCTCACGAAGACTACGGCGAAAGAACTCGGCAGCCGCAACATACGCTGCAACGCAGTCGCGCCGGGCTTCATCCAGTCCAAGATGACCGACGTCCTGCCGGAGGATGTCAAAAAGGCGTACATGGACACGATACCGCTCAAGCGTTTCGGCACGGTCGAGGACATCGCCAAGGCGGTCGCATGGCTGGCGGGCGACGAGTCCGCCTATGTCACGGGCCAGGTGCTCTCGGTCAATGGCGGAATGATAGGATAAAAACTTGTAAAAATCTTTACAAACCCCCTTGCGTCCGCAAGCGGAGTTTGGTACAATATCCACACCAACAAAAAGGAGATATCAAATGGCAGGAAAGCTTGAAGATCGCGTAAGAGACATAATCGTCGACCAGCTCGGCGT
>CAMOXA010000166.1 GCA_946628745.1 uncultured Verrucomicrobiota bacterium
GCCGACGGGACATTGCTGAGCGAACAGACGGTCGAAGAGACGATGGATGCGGTTGCACCGGACATGTCGGGACGAGAGAACTTCATCGGGTGGGACTCCAGCTTTTTGGCTATTGACGACGACAAGGTTTTGACGGCTGTATACGGCAGCGTTCCCGAGGCGGTTTCAATTGCCGTCGAGACGGGCTTGCTTGAATATGAGAAGAATGTTCTAATCTGGTTTGAGCCAGAAGGAACATGGAATGCCGGGTCGGTCAACTGGTGTACGCCGGAGGGCGTCCGCACCGTCTGGCAGAGCGGCGCGACAGCGGTGTTCCCAATTTCCGCTGAAGTGACGGTCGAGGGGACTCCGCAAGCTTCGCGAATCTACACTCTGGCCGGAGCTGAAACAGTGACATTCAAGGGGCTTGGCGTGCCGACTGTTGCGGATGGCGTATTTTTCGGTTGCGACGGAACTGTCGTTGTCGATGGTACGCTCGCGCTAGGCGACGGAGCGACGGTTGCAAGGCGAGACGGTCACGACGTGGTTACGGGTCTTGACGGCGTCTACCTTACAGCCGAAGACCAGCTTGTCATTCCCGGTGGCGATTTGTCGAAAACCGAGGATTTGCGAATGTATGTGTCTGGATATTGGTATAATTACAATCCGCCGCGTGAGATTTCCACGAAAGATGTCGTCAGCGGACAAGAGGGCGTCTACAACTACGTGTACGACCCGGCAACCGACACGGCGACATGCCAGGTTAAAATCAATCTAGGAAGCGCGCAGTATATTACTTGCGTAAAGGTACAGTTCACGCAGAAGCCGGACGGTATTTATGCCAAGGCTCTGTATGTGAAAAATGCGGGTAACGACGGGGCCACACTCAGCTATGATCGCGACTTCGATTCGTTCGGGAAATCTAACTTCGACAACCTGAGCCAATCGACGGACAACAAGGGCGCTTACAAGGTGCTGATATACGATTTCCACGCCGTAGTCGAGGATGTGTTGCCGACAGACATGTCTTTTGTCGTCAAAGGGAACCTGGACATTGGCAACTCCGTGACAGTGGCGGACGGCGTAGTGCTCAAGACGGAGGGCGAAGGCCTTCTCGATGGCGGCACTGTTGCCGGAGAAATCACACTTTCAAGCGACGCAGTGCTTGAGATGGCCAGTACTGCCGCGCAGACAATGAAAGGCAAAATAACCGTCGAGCAAAAGGGGCATGGCTACGTAATCACGAAACCGGGCAGCAATGTTTCGTTTACATCAAACGCCGGTGCTTCGTGGGAACTTCGCGTTGCGGGCGATTCGTACGTTGAGGGATACAAAACGCTACCGCAGGCTTCGTCGGAGCTTGGCCAGACATGGATTTTGGACGGCGGTACGCTGCGGATGGGCAAAGCCAGCGGATACTGGGGACCGCACGTCTGGTCTGACGAGGGGCTCTATGTCGAGAAGGGCGGCGCGGTGCGCCTGATGAGCCACCAGAGCCTTGGTGCCATTATGGGCGTTCGCGTCAACGGAGGCTCCGTGACGAACGAGTCGACGAACAGCGACTGCCTGCTGTACAAGATGTATCTGAACGACGGCGCTTTGCTTACCGGACGCACGATGCGCGTCGGTTTTATCGACTACTATGAGAAGTGGAGCTACATTTCGGCCGGCGGCGCGAAGCCCTCGACGGTGTCTCTCGACGAGATTCAGCTCGGGTATCAGACACCGGCGGCCGAGAAGAAGTATGTCGGCATAAACTTCAAGGTCGCCGATGTCACGAACGACGGAGAAACGGATCTTCTCGTCACCTCTCCGATTACCGAACGTGAAGGCGTCACGCTGTTCAACGAAGGCTATCGTGAAAACGCAGGCGTTTGGAAACAAGGGGCGGGAACGCTTGAACTTGCCGGTTCGGGGAGCAGTTGCGCCACAGGCGTTTTCAAGATCGAAGAGGGAACGGTCCGCATTGGAGGGAAGTGCAGCGGCGACTTTGGCGCTCTTGTCGTTCTCGGCGACAGTGCCATCGATTGTGCCGGCGGCGCGATCACCTTCGCCGATTCTTCAGAGATGTCGTGGACGGAAGGCAAGAAGCTTGTGCTGAAGGGCGACATGGGGCCGAGGTCGATTCGCGTCGGCACGAGTGCCGCGGCGCTGACACCCGGCCAGCTGGCGGCGATCGTGTACGAGGGCGGCAACGGACGCCAGAAGCCGGTGACAATAGATTCCGAAGGCTACCTGCACCGTCCGCCGTCTTCGATGAGAGTCATAATGCGCT
The DNA here is from genome assembly GCA_946628745.1 of uncultured Verrucomicrobiota bacterium. Lineage (GTDB taxonomy): Bacteria > Verrucomicrobiota > Kiritimatiellia > RFP12 > UBA1067 > UBA1067. Next base: position 2,255 of record CAMOXA010000166.1, read on the forward strand.
GAGATTTTTTTTCGCAGAAGGGGGAATATGAAAAGGTTGTTGATCGCAGTGGCCGCCGCTGTTTCGGCGGCGACAGGGGTTGTTCACGCCGGGGCAGATGCCGGGCATGACGTGGTCGCGGCAAAAGCGAGGCTCCTTGAAGGCGTCTCTGCAATAGATGTAGGCGGCGGCGCGATACCAGGTCCGTTGCTGCTGACAGGCGAAGGCGAGGCGTTCCCGCTGGCGCTTTGCGAGAACTACGACGGGACTCGCGCGTTCGCGGCCGCAGCGGCGTTCTACGGCAAGGGGCGACTCGTCTATCTGGGGCATCCGGCTTATCTCGACAAACTGCCGTTTCTGGCGGATACCGCGGCGTTGCTGCGAAATTCGGTAAAGTGGCTCTCGAAGGATGCGGACGGAGTGCGCGTCGCCGCGCTGAGAAACGGCAAAATCGCCGCGGCGCTTCGCGAACTCGGCTTTAAGAATGTGCGCGAGATCAAAAAGCTCTCCGACTTGGCGGCGGGCGAGGTCCTGGTCGCGAACGGACTCGGCATGTCGGAGACGGCCGACGCGCTCAAGTTCGTGGGCGAAGGCGGCGGGCTCGCGATGGCCGGTCTTGGATGGGGGTTCAAATACTTCAACAAGAACGCTAATTTTGCGGAGGATTTTCCCGACAACCGCATCCTCGCACCCGCAGGGATTCTGATGGGCGATACCGGGTCGAACAGGATAGGCGGAGTGTTCCCGGCGGCGGCGGGCGCAGTGCCGCGCGGAGTGTGCGCGAGCGACGCCCTGGAACTCGCGAAGTCGTGGGGCGAGGCTTCGGCCCAAGTGAAGAAGCAGTGCGCATGGACGCTGTCGATGTTCGCCGAGGCGATGCCGGCGAGCGTGGCGACGAGGCTTGCCGGGAAGTTCCAGGAGGTCGCCGCCGCGACGGGCGCGGAGGCTGTGCCCTCGCCGGCGCGTCCGCTCGGTGCGGAGTCCATATTCGCGAGAATCGCAGTCAGCGCGAAGAAGAACGCATGGCTCGCGGCGCCGGAACGCCTGTGGCCGGCCGAACCTTCCGCCGCGGTGTATCCGGGGCTGGTCAAACCCGGCACGCCGACGGTCGAACGGGATGTCGATATCGATTTGACGGTTCCGCGCTGGCACTCGACCGGGCTTTTCGCAGCGGCGGGCGCGGCAGTGTCGTTCAAGATCGATGCGGATGCCGCGAAGCTCGGCCGCGATGCCCTCGATGATGTCTTTCTCTTCCCTATCCATTTGTGATCCACTCCTCCAATTCTGGATGAGCATACGGCGATGCGTGGGCGCACCAGATGCGCTCGCCCTCGATGGCC
>CAMOXA010000167.1 GCA_946628745.1 uncultured Verrucomicrobiota bacterium
CGACACGCGCTTCAAGCTGATGAAAAAGGCTTTCGCCCACACTGCGCAGTACGACACGGCCATCTCGCGCTTCTTCACGACCCGCACGTGGGCGGACGTGTCCGCCACATACAACCAGCACTGATCCGCGAAGGGCCGGGGAAGCGACCGATGCTCTTTGAGACCTTCAAGAAATATCGCGAAGAACGCCCGGGCGAGGCGGCGTTTCTCGTCTCGTCGGGCGACAGGTCGATGCCGGTCGACTGGCGGCGGTTCACCGACGACATCGCGACTGTCTGCTGGATTATAGAGAAGTACGCGCCCGGCGCGAAGGTCGCCATAATGGGCGAGAACTCCTACGAGTGGATGGTCGCCCACGCGGCGTGCCTGTTTTCCGGAGCGGTCGCGGTGCCGGTCGAGCCGGCGCTTTCGGCGGACGACATCGCCAAGCGCCTTTCATTCGTCGGCGCGTCGGCGCTGCTGCATTCTGCGCTCTACTCCGAGAAGGCGCACGACGTCGCCGAACGCGTGCCCGGCCTCGCGACAGGCGGCTTCGGCTCGCGCAAGACCGACTTCTTCATAAACGCGGCGGTGAAAGCGCTGGGGTTTTTGAGGAAAACAGTGTGGCACCGTCCGCCGCCGGATCCGGAACGCACGGCGACAATGGTTTTCACGAGCGGCACGACGTCGGAGCCCCGCGCGGTAGAGCTTTCGCTCAAGTCCATAGAGACATTCGTCCGTTCAACATCGCTCGCTCTGCCCATGAAGCAAGGCGACCGCTCGCTCATGCTGCTGCCGCTGCACCACATCTTCGGAATCGCCGCGACATATACGATGCTCGCCAACGGCGTCGCGCTCGGCGTGTGCCCGGACTTCCGGCGGATATACGACGCCTTCGAACGCTTCAGCGTCAACTTCGCGTTTCTCGTGCCCGCGCTCGCCGACATACTGGCGGGAAAGATAGAATCGCGCGGCAAAAGCGCCGAGGAGGCTCTCGGCCAGCGCATAGACTGGATTCTCACAGGCGGCGCGAACATATCCCGAAGAACCTACGAGCGGCTGACAGCGCTCGGCATAAAGGTCGTGTCGGGATACGGGCTTACCGAAACCGCGGCGTGCTTTTCGATGGCAAGGACATCCGACGAGCCTCGCGCATGCAGCGCGGGCAGGGTGTGCGCTCTGCCGGAGGTCGAGACGAAGGTTTCGGAATCGGGAGAGCTGCTGACGCGGGGCCCCAACGTCATGAAGGGCTACTACAAAATGCCCGAAAAGACGGCGCTGGCGATTGACACGGACGGATGGTTCCATACCGGCGACGCGGGGCGCATCGACGAGGACGGGTATGTCTGGATAACCGGGAGACTCTCGAGGACAATCGTTCTTTCGTCCGGCAAGAAGATCGCGCCGGAGGAGCTCGAAGAGAAACTCCTCGCGCTGCCTGGCGTGCGAGAGGCGGTAGTCTGCGGCGACGGCGAGACGCGCGAGGTGAAAGCCGAGATATACGCGTCAGTCCCGGACGAGTCGGTGCTGCGCGCGGTCGCGGCGCTCAACGCGACGCTGCCGGTCTACCAGCGGATAAAGAGGACGATTGTCAGGAGCGAACCGTTCCCGCGCACGGCGTCCGGAAAGATCAAGCTGGGATGAGGCCGCGCATAAAGAGAAAACTGAGGAAGTTGCGCCTGCCGTTCGAATGGCTCGGCATAGGGCTCGGGTTTCTCGTGTTCACGTTCCTCACGCGGCGGGGGCTTTTGAGGCTGTGCGATTTCGTTTCGGCCGTCATGTATTTCTTCGACCGCCGCGGCAGGACGTACGCTTTGGAAAACCTCAAGACCATGTACGGCAGACTGCCGAAAAACGCCGGGAAAATCGTGCGCCGCAGCTACCGCAACATGGCGCGCACGGTGGGATACGCCTTCTGGACGTGCGTGCGCGGCAGACGTCGCGCGCTCGCTTCGGGCGAGATGTGCGCCGCGGGCAAGGCGTTTCTCGCGGCGAACAAGCCGGCAGTCACGGTGTCGGGCCATATCGGATGCTGGGAGATACTCTCGCAGCTGGCGTTTCTTGAGGGGCACGCAATGATGTCCGTCGCTAAGGACATCGGTTCCAAAGGGATGACGAAGCTGCTGATGAAAGCGAGAAAATCCATCGGGCAGGAAATCGTCCACGCCGACGGAGCGTTTCGCGTGTTGATGGCGGGGATAAAAAGCGGCAAGTCGCTGGGACTGCTGGTGGACCAGCCAGTAGATCCGCGCGACGGCGGGATATGGGTGAGGTTTTTCGGACACCCAGTGCCGGTATCGGCGGCGCCCGCGTTTTTCGCCGCAAAAGGGAAGGCGCCGATAGTCACGGCGTGGTCGCGTCCGCTGCGCGACGGGAGGTGGCGCTGCGAGACGATAGCGACATATCCGCCGGAAGCCGCGCGCGACATCTGGAGCATGACGCAGCGGTGCATCAAGGACCTTGAGGGGATTGTGCGCCGGCATCCGTCGTGCTGGGTCCTGAACTACAGGTATTTTCGCAAGGAGCACAAGTTCGGCGAGGCGGACCGCAAACAGCTTGAGGAGAGGGAGGCGAAGGCGCGATGAAGATACTCCAGGTTTTGCCCGCGCTCGAGCAAGGCGGCGTGGAGAGGGGGACGCTCGAAATCGCGTCCGCCCTCGTGCAGGCCGGCGTGCCCAACGCGGTCGCGTCGTCGGGCGGCAGACTGGAGGCGGAGCTTGAGGCGCTCGGCGTGGAGCATATCCGCCTCAATCTCGCGACGAAGAATCCGTTCGCGATCAGGCGCAACGGATCCGCGCTGGCCGAAATCGTCCGCAAAGGCGGCTTCACGCTCATGCATGTGCGATCGCGCGCCCCTGCGTGGAGCGTGCGCCGCGCGTCGCGCCTTTCCGGGGTGCCATTCATCACGACGTGGCACGGCCTTTACGGCACGAAGCCGGAGTTTCTCAAGCTGCCGTACAACCGCATAATGCTCGCAGGGCTCAAGACGATCGCGGTTTCAGATTGCGTCAAGCGGCACATCGTTTCTGTCTACGGGGCCGACCCGGACAGGATAGTGCGGATACATCGCGGCGCCAACGTGGACGTATTCCGGCCAGACGCCGTCCCGCCGGCAGCGGCGGAGGATTTCAAGCGCCGGCTCGGTTTCGGCGAGGCGACGCCAGTAGTGACGCTGCCGGGGCGGCTCACATACTGGAAGGGGCAGAAGCTTCTTCTCGAGGCGGTCGCGAGAATGGAATGCGCCGAGCTAGGTGTGCTCTTCGTCGGCTCCGACCAGGGGCGCACCGAATACACGGCGGAGCTCAAGCGGATGGCGGAGGCGCTCCCTGCCGGCAAGAAGGTCGCATTTCTCGAGCACACGAACGAAATGCCGCTCGTCTACGCGGCGAGCGAAATCGTCGTCAGCGCGTCGTCCGCGCAGCCGGAGGCATTCGGGCGCATCATACCGGAGGCGCAGGCGATGGGGCGGCTCGCGGTCGGCACGGCGCACGGAGGCGCGTGCGAAACCATATCAGACGGCGAGACGGGATTTCTCGTGCCGCCGGGGGAGCCTGCCGCGCTCGCGGCCGCGCTCGATCGC
>CAMOXA010000168.1 GCA_946628745.1 uncultured Verrucomicrobiota bacterium
CGATCGCGACGCCTGCTGCTGTCGATAGGCCGATCGCGACGCCTGCTGCTGTCGATAGGCCGATCGCGACGCCTGCTGCTGTCGAGAAGCCTGTCGAGGTTACAGTCGTCGAAAAGCAGGTCGTGACCATTGAGAAACCTGTTGCTGCACCAGTCGCAGACAAGACGATTGTCACTGTCGTTGAAAAACAAGTCGCGACACCTGTAGCCGTCGAGAAGCCGGTAGCGGCCGCTACAATTGAAAAGCCAGTTGTATCTGCCGCCGAGAAGCCTGTTGTAGCGGATGTCGAAAAACAGCTCGCGACGCCAGCCGCCGTCGAGAAACCGATAGCTACACCTGTCGCTATCGAAAAGCCCGTCGAGGCTGTCGCAGTCGAGAAACCGATTGCAACGCCTGTCGCAGTCGAAAAACCCGCCGAGGCGTTAGTCGCAGAAAAACCGGTTGCCGCGACTGCCGCGGACAAGTCGATTTCGCATGTCGTCGAGAAACAGGTCGCTGTGCCAGTCGCCGCCAAGAAAAACGACGCGGAGGAATCCCTTGAAACCGCGAAATCAGTCCAAGCCGCGCCGAACGCACCTTCTCAAGTCGCCGCGCCAGACGTCTTCGCGCCCGTCGCCGCGCCAATCACCATCCAGATAGATCCTTCCGCCGCGACGGCCCGCACGCAAGAGCTTGTCGAGGCTGCGACGGAAGTCGCGGACACGATTCAGGTCACGCCTTCGCTCAATCGCGGCGACGGCGAAGTCTCGATTCGCCTCAAGCCGACAGTCCTTGACGGATCGGAAATCAAGCTGTCCGCGAACGGGAAGTCGATAACGATCGACATACACCCTTCCACGCCGGACGTGGCCAGACTCGCCGAACGCTCGCAGGCGCTTTTCGCACAGCAGCTGGCCGAGCGCATTCCGTCGTTCCAATTCACCGTCAATATCAGGCAGCCGCAGTCCGCGGCGCCGCGCCGCAGGCAAAACAACGAGTAACCAGACATGAAACCGATTGAAATATTGTCCGCTATCCCCAAATGGTCCAAAGCTTCCGCCAAGGAACTGCTCGACTCGCCGGCGTGGGCGTTGCCATGCAAATTAGGCGACGAACAGTGCGTGATGCGCCTTGACGCGACGCACCCTGCAGACTCCATCGATCTCGCGGTCAAGATTGAAGACGAAACGCACACGCTAAGACTGCCCGACAACCCCGCTTTCGAAGAAATCCACAAAGTCTGGGCGTCGCGCGCCGAGATGCCCGAGCCGATTCTGCTGGCCATCGTCGAGAAAGAATGCGGGCCGCTGCTCCAGCTTGTCGAGAACGCCGTGCGCAGGCAACTCAAGATAATCGGCTTAGTCAAGCCCGGAGAGGCCGACGGCGCCGAGTTCATCTACGCGCGCATATCAAACGAGAGCGGCGACATCGCGACATTCGCGCTCACCCTCTCGCCGGCGATTGTCGCGGTGCTTGGCGAGAAGCGCAATATCGACACGAACCATCCGTCGGTCCGCGACGAAGTCCTCCCGGCGGAGCGCGAATTCGCCGCGTTCCAGCTGCCTGCGACGGACGCTACGACGCTGGAGCCCGGCGATTCGCTCTTGCTGCCGGAGATAGAGTCGCTTTCGCCGCGCCTCGTCATCGACGGCAGATTCGTCCTTGCCGAAGGCAGTCTCGCCTCATGGAAAGACGACGGATTGTATCGCGTCATCGCCGCCGAAAGCGAAACGGCCACAGTCGGCATGCTCATGGACGCCGCCGGCGGCGAATCCGCAGAGCCGGGTGCCGCGCCCAAAGCGGAAACTCCGCTCAAACTCGTGAGAATGGGGCGCACCATCGCCTCCGGGCGGCTGTCCCGGGTCGGCGATCAGCCCGCCTTCGCCATCGACGCCGTTCTCGGGTGACCGCCCTCGCCCGGACCGAAAAGCACCTTGCCGGCGCGAAGGTCGATTATGCGCTGGTTGGAGCTGCCGCGGAACTTCAGCGAAATATCTTTGAGCGACTCGATGAACGGACCGTCCACCAGAATGTCGGTCATCATCAGCATTTCGTCAGTGACTTCGGTTCGCCAGCGCTTGTGGGGAGAATTGACCTCGACGCCGAGAGCGTCGCCCGCCGTCGGCATCAGATCGAGGTCGTAGACGCATCCCGTGTAAATCCAAAGCGTCTTCGCAGCGCCGAACTTCTCGCGGAATCTTCTCAAAAAGCCAATCAATCCGCGCTGGTTTGGCGGTTCCATCGGCTCGCCGCCCAGAAGCGTCAGCCCCGAGATGTAGTCAGGCTCGAGAGCCGCAAGAATTCCGTCTTCGACCTCGCGCGTAAAGGGCCGGCCATAGGCGAAATTCTGCGCCTCCTCGTTGAAGCACCCGCGGCAACGGTGTGTGCAGCCGGAGACGAAGAGAGAAACTCTAACTCCGTCCCCGTTGGCGATGTCGCACGTTCGTATTGACGCGTAATTCATCCGCACCGGTCACGAGACGTGCAAGACGCGCTCTTTTATCTCCTGGGTGCGGCCCTGGTTCCAGAACTGCGAACCGATATAGCCGCAGGTGCGGCGGGCGACGTTGAGTTTCGCCTCGTCGGTGTTGCCGCATTTCGGGCACTTCCAGATAAGCTTGCCGCTCTCGTCCTTGACAATCTGTATTTCACCGTCGTAGCCGCACACCTGGCAGTAGTCCGACTTGGTGTTGAGCTCGGCGTACATGATATTGTCGTAGATGTAGCGCATGATCGCGAGAACTGCCGGGATGTTGTCCTGCATGTTCGGGACCTCGACGTAGCTGATGGCGCCGCCGGGGGAGAGCTTCTGGAACTTCGCTTCGATCTCGAGCTTCTTGAATGCGTCGATCGGCTCCGTCACGTGAATGTGGTACGAGTTCGTGATGTAGTTCTTGTCCGTCACGCCCTTGATCACGCCGAAACGCTTCTGCAGGCATTTGGCGAACTTGTAGGTCGTAGACTCCAGCGGGGTGCCGTACAGCGAATAGTCGATATCCTCGGCGGCTTTCCACTTCGCGGTGTACTCGTTGAGCTTTTTCATGACTTCGAGACCGAACGCCTCGCCCTCGGGCTCGGTGAGCTTCTTGCCGATCATCGCGTACACGCACTCCCACAGTCCGGCGTAGCCGAGCGAAATGGTCGAGTAGCCGCCGTAGAGGAGCTTGTCGATCTTTTCGCCCTTTTCGAGGCGTGCGAGCGCGCCATACTGCCAGAGAATCGGCGCCGCGTCGGACGAAGTGCCTTTCAGTCTCTCGTGGCGGCAGCGGAGCGCGCGGTGGCAAAGCTCGCACCTCTCGCCGAAGATCTTCCAGAACTTGTCCATGTCGCCATGCGCCGAAAGCGCGACGTCGACGAGGTTTATCGTGACGACACCCTGGTTGAAGCGGCCGTAGTACTTGGGCTTGCCGGGTTCGTAGTTCTTCGCCCTGGCGACATTGTCGAAACCATTGCCCGATCTGTCGGGGGTCAGGAACGAACGGCAGCCCATGCACGTGTAAGTGTCGCCGTGGCCGGCCGTCTCGCCCTTCGAGAGCTTGTACTCGCGCATCTTCTTCTCGCTGATGTAGTC
>CAMOXA010000169.1 GCA_946628745.1 uncultured Verrucomicrobiota bacterium
AAGGACGAGGCCGAGAAGATCGCCGAGCAGCTCAAGAAGGCCGGCGCCGAAGTCGAGGTCAAGTAACCCCGCTACCGGTCATAACGGTGAAAGAGCCTGCGGACGACTCCGCAGGCTCTTTTGACAGAAGCGAATTGAAACAAGAAGGAGAAAGCAATGATTTTTGCGGCAGGTGCGACGGCGGACACAATCGAAAAAGGGCGCGTGTTTGCTGAAAGGGTGGCGGACTGGGCGCGGACGGCCGGCGTGGAGCTCGCGGTCAATCTCGCGCTGGCGGCGGCCATATTCCTGGCTGGAGCGCTGGCGATAAAGATCGTCGGCATATTGGTCCGCAAGACGTTCTTGCGTAAAAACAGAGAAGGCTTGATGGCGAATTTCGCGGTGTCCGTCGTGACCAAGTCTCTCTGGGCCATCGTTCTTGTGATGGTTCTGGGCCGTCTGGGCGTCGATGTCGCGCCGCTGATCGCGGGACTTGGCGTCACGGGCTTCATTCTCGGTTTCGCCTTTCAGGAGTCTCTCGGCAATCTCGCCGCAGGCCTCATGATAGCAATCAATGAACCGTTCAAAGTCGGCAACTTCATTGAGGCGGCCGGATTGCAGGGGTCCGTCGTAGAGGTCAATATGATGGCGACGGTCCTGTCGACGCCGGACAACAAGCGCATAGTGCTGCCGAACAAGTCCGTATGGGGCGGACCGATCGTAAACTACAGCGCCATGGCGACGCGTCGCGTAGACATGAAAGTCGGCGTCGCGTACGGAACCGACATAGCGAAGGCGCTAGATGTGATTCGCGAGACGGTGCTTTCCGTCCCCGGCGTGCTGGACAATCCCGCGCCTACGGTGGCGACCGCAGAGCTCGCCGACAGCCAGATCACGATAAACGTGCGCCCGTGGGTGAAGAACCAGGATTACTGGACGGTCTATTCCGCGACTCTCCAGTCTGTAAAGGATGCGCTTGGACGCGCCGGTATCGAGATACCGTTCCCGCAGATGGTAGTTCACCAGGCTTGACAGTCCGGTCGTGTTCGCAACAGAGCCAGATGTAATCTACGAGGATGACGAAATCGTCGTCGTCGACAAACCGGCCGGGCAGATTGTCCATCGCGCGCCCGGCCACGAAACGGGCGCGCTGGCGGACGCCCTGGCGCGCGAGCGGCCGGGAATGGCGGCGGCCGGTAGCCCCGAGCGCCCCGGCGTGGTGCACAGGCTGGACATCGAAACGAGCGGCGTCATGGTGTTTGCCAAGACCCCTCGCGCATACCGCGAACTCAGAAAGGCGTTCGAGTCCCATCGCGATGTTCGCAAGAAGTACCTCGCGATCGTCCACGGTTCGCCAAATCAGAAGACGGGGACGGTTGAAACCACGATCGGGCGCAAGCCGTGGGATGCGAAACGCATGGCGGTGAATGTCCCCGGCGGACAGCGGGCCGTCACGCACTGGACCGTGCTGGCGAAGCGCGGCGGAGTTTCGCTCGTCGAGTTTGTCATAGAAACCGGACGCACCCACCAGATACGCCTGCACGCCGCCCATATTGGATGTCCGATAGCGGGCGACAAGCTTTACGGACTGTCTGAAAAGGACCGCGCGCTGCGCACACGCCCCGCGAGGCTCATGCTTCATGCCGTCGAGCTGTCGTTCCCGCATCCTTCGACAGGCCGCGAGGTCGTGTTCGCCGCGCCGCCGCCTCGCGACTTGCTGGACTTCAAAGTCTGACAGCCGACTTGAACTTTACAACAGTAGACAAGAACGATAAACACGATATGAAATGCTGCCTTACAATTGCCGGATCCGACTCGGGGGGGAACGCGGGAGTCCAGGCCGATCTGCGGGCTTTCCATGCGTACGGACTGCACGGATGCACAGTGTTTGCCGCGCTTACGGCGCAAAATCCCTTCCGTGTCGCAGGCATATATTCAGTGCCTGCGGATTTCGTCGCCGCGCAGCTCGACTCCGTGCTTGGAGTGTATGACATAGGCGCGCTCAAGACGGGGATGCTGTCGGATCCAGCCGCGATAGAAGCCATCGCCGCGCGGTTGCGCGAGCATCCTGAAATCGCGAAGGTGATCGATCCGGTCATGGTTGCGACAAGCGGCGCGAGGCTGGTCTCGAAGGATGCCGCGGCGGCGATCGAACGCGAACTCATGCCGTTGGCGACATTGATTACGCCGAATCTGCCCGAAGCGGAGGTCCTCTGCGGCGGCGAAATTTCTCCCGAAGGCCAGCGCGCCGGCGACGCCAGCCATGCGAAAGAGCTGGCCCGCCGGCTGCATGGAATGTACGGTTGCGCGGTGCTCGTCAAAGGCGGACACGGGGCCGGTTCGACGGCGGTCGATGTTCTGTACGACGGCGCCGGCATTCACGAATTCTCCCTGCCCTGGGTCGCCTCGCCCGTATCTACGCACGGCACGGGCTGCTCGCTGGCCGCGGCTCTTGCCGCCGAATTCACGCTCGGCCGCGACGCTGCCGCCGCGGTGCGCGGAGCCAAGGCGTACGTGCACGATGCTATAGCGGGGGCGTATTATGTCGGCCGCGAGTGCGGGGTTCTGGGCTTCGCGCCGCGCGAAACGCCGCGCGCATAAGGAGGAGGCGGGACTCGCATGGGCGATTTGATCAGGACTGGCGCCGAACTGGCCGAAGCGTGCGCGGCGGCGCGCGCCGAGGGGATTCTTTCGCTCGATACCGAATTCGTCTGGGCGAAGACATACCGCCCCAGACTCGGGCTCGTCCAGGTCGGATGCCGCGCCTGCTGCAGCGCCGTCGACGTCACGGCGGGATTCGACCCGGGGCCTCTTGGCGAGCTTGTGGCGGACGAGTCCGTAGTGAAGATACTCCATGACGCAAGGCAGGACTTGATTCTCGTGCGAGGATACACCCGCGCCGCGCCGCGCAACATCTTCGACACCCAGCTGGCGGCTGCTTTCGCGGGCTTCCAGCGGGGAACAGGGCTGCAGAAGCTGCTCCTGGAGACAATCGGCGTCGATCTGCCGAAAACGGAAACCCGCACAGACTGGATCCACAGGCCTCTCACCGGAGAGCAGATACGCTACGCTCTCGACGACGTGAGGTATCTGCCGGAATTGCGCGACTGGCTTCTCGCCAAGGCCGAATCGTACGGCACGCGCGCCTGGCTCGAAGAGGAAATGCGCAACTTCGAAGGGGCTTTGCAGTACGACGAGCCCGAGCCGCAGGACGCGTGGCGGCGCATCAAGACGGGCAAGGCGAGACTGGATGGACGCGGCCTCGCCGCGCTTCGCGCGGTGGCGGCCGTTCGCGAAGAGACCGCCCGCAAGTGGAATCTGCCGCGCATGTGGCTCGGCGACGACAGGTCGCTCGTCGAAATGGCCCTCAAGATGAACGCCGGACGCTTTGTACACAGACTGCGCGGCAGCCAGGCCGATACGATGCGCTCGCTCTACACAATCGCCCTCAAGCGCGCCAGCGGCCTGCCGGAGGCGGAATGGCCGGAGGATCCGCGACGCCAGCGCTACTGCATAGACCAAGTGCGCGAATCGGCG
>CAMOXA010000170.1 GCA_946628745.1 uncultured Verrucomicrobiota bacterium
GCCTGCGCAAACGGCGGATATCACCGTCAGGCTTACGACAAGACCGATTATCTTTTTCATTCAAGTCTCCATTGCATTGTTGCGGATACATTCAATATTATAACACAATCGCACCGTCTCGTGCAAACGGTATTGCACGCACGATCAGCGGTCCGCGCCCTCAAGTTCGTACGTCCCGGCCGGATACGGCCTGTGCACACCGTTGAATCTGACATGGGCGACACTGCCTTTCGGCACGGTGAACCGCCACTTCAGACGGCCGCCCTCGTACCGCCACGAACTGCGTATTACGCCGTTTCCCGTCTTGAAGCTCGCGTCGACGGACTTCAGCCGCGCGTCTGCGACCGGCGCAAGAATGAACTCGCCGTCGAAGCCGCCGCTCTCGCCAGGCTGTATACCGGCCGCCGTGGAATAAAGCCAATCAATCACCGCCCCATACGCGTAGTGGTTGAAGCTGTTCATCGACACGGGGCCGAAGCCGTTCTCCTTCGTGTAGCTGTTCCAGCGTTCCCAGACGGTCGTCGCGCCCTGATCGACCGAATACAGCCACCCCGGGAACTTGTGCTGCAGCAAAAGCGTGTAGGCGATGTCGGGGCGCTCTGCGGAGCATGTCATGCAGTCCATGAGAATCGACGTGCCGAGAAAGCCGGTTTGCAGGCACATCCCGTGGTCCTGGAAGTTTTTGACGAGTTGTCCTACCGCTTCGTCCTTTGCCTCCGAGTCTTCGTAGAGGCCCAGATGCAGAGCGAAAAGATGGGGCGTTTGCATGTCGCGGAGAAACTCCGGCAGACGTCCCTTGTCTTTGAAAAACTCAGACCGCAGGTATTCCCTCGCCGTTCTGGACATCGCCGCGAAACGCGTCGCGTCGTCGCGCCGGCCCAGGGCGACGGCCATGCGCGTCATTCTGAGGGAGTTCCAGTACCAGTAGCATCCAGCGAGATAGTCCCAGTAGGCGGCAGCCTCAGGCAGAACCTTGCCGTCCTTCCATGCGGCGCGGGAACACGTCTCGTACTTCTCGAACGACACCCAGTCGGCGTACTGGAACATTTTGTCCGGCGTGCCCGCCGTCTTGTACTTCGTGCGCTCCTGGTAATCCATAAACCTGCACATCGACCGCCAGTTATCGCGTATCACCGCCAAGTCGCCTGTCATTCGCCAGCATGTCCACGGCACGATGATCCCCGCGTCGGCCCACCCGAGCATTCCATACTTGCAGGCGCCCCACCGGTGGCACGGTGCAACGCTCGGGTACCGCCCTTCCTTGTCTTTGGACTGCGCGTCGCGCATGTCGGCCATCCACTTCGACAGAAAGCCGTACACGTCGGCGAGGCGGAACGCCGCAGGCGCGAAAATCTGAGTATCGGCCGCCCAGCCCATGCGTTCGTCGCGCTGCGGACAATCGGTCGGTATCGACAGGTAGTTCGAGTACATTCCCCATCTTGTGTTCGAAACGAGGCGGTTCACGTACTTGTTGCCAGTTGTGATTGTGCCGCGCTCCATCGATTTTGCAATTGAAGTGACGGGTATGGACTTGAGTTCCAATATCTCGACGGGGCCCGTCGCTGTGATTTCCGCATAGCGGTAGCCCATGAACGTGAAGCTCGGCAGGTACGTCTCGGCGTCTTTCGCTCCGGCGAACGTGTATCTGACGAGCGCGCCGTCGCTGCCGAGGCTGCGGTAGCTGGCGCGGTATAGCGAACCTTCCGGACCGTCGCATCCGCGCTTTTTGGCACCATCGCCGTCGTTCAGCATCTCCGCGCCTTTGAATGTCAGCGTCACGCCCTTGGGGGCTCGAGCGACGATGAGAGGAATCGCCGCGGCGTTTTGTCCGAAGTCGACGATCAGCTTCTCGCCGGCGACAATCCGGTACCCTTCTTTTTTGTATTCGCGCTTCTTGACGATCTTGCCGAACTCGCCGGAATTTTTCGATTTCTCCACCGCGTCGTAGACATATGCGTCCACCGGGCCGAGCGCAAGATCGCGGCGGAGCGAAACGCCAGGTCCTGCCATGGGAGAAACGACTCCCGTGAACGCTTTGTTGATCACGGCGCGATCGCGCCCCGCGCAGACTGCGGCGGAACGTTCCGCCGAGCCGTCGAATTCTTCGCCCCAGTATATGCCGGCACGGCGAAAAGGCGTATCGAACGATGCGCGCCAGGACTCGTCCGTCGCGAACACCTCGCTCGTTCCGTCGATATAGGAGAGACGCAGTTTCAACGCAAGAGCGGGCTTTACATCCTTGCGTCCGCCAAGTTCGTCCGAGAACCACGAACGTGCGACAAACGCCGAGAGGGTATTCTCCGCGCCGGCCGTCTTGGCGTAGACGTCTGTTATGTCATAGCCCAGATACTGGCGGCGCAGGTTCGGGTCGGTCGCGCCCGGGCGCAGGAAGTCCGCCCTGTTGCCGTCCTCCGAAACAGATACGAGCGAATCGTTCAAATACAGTTCGAAGACTCCGAGAGCGGTGACGAACACTTCCGCTTTCGCGACAGCCTTGGCGTTCACGTAGACCCGCGCGAATGCGGCGGCTGTTTCGTCGCGCTTCAAGGCGGCGCCGTTCCACTCCGCACCGGGAGAAATGAAGACGAAATCGCCTTCCGGCGGCGGTTCGCCGGCGGCGAACTTGACCTTGCTCAACGGGGCGGTCTGGCATCCTGCGGCCAAGAGAGCCGTAGCGATCATTCCAATTGCGATTCGGTTGTTCATCACGGCTCTTTCTTACCTCAGGCCTTTCTTGGCGTATTTGAGCCCGATTTCAAGCCCGCGAAGCTCTGCGAGGCCTATAAGCCTGCCGCCGTAGCTGTAGCCGCAGTAGCAGTCTTTGCCCTTGGCCTTGGCGAGAAGCCCGTCTATCTCGAGATACCTGCCGTGGTCGGGTCTTACGACGATCTTCGAGCCCCTGCGCTTCTCCTCCTTGAGGAACTCCTCGAAGAGCTTCGGTATGTCCGTCTGGCCGCAGAGATGGCACTGCGACTCGTGGAATATCTTGTCGTCGGTGTACTCCAGGTTGCGGAAGTGGCAGAAGTAGACGCGCTTGCCGAATCTCTTCATGATCGCTACGGCGTCGTTCTTCGGGTCGCCGCCCAGGGAGCCCGTGCAGAGCGTGAGGCCCACGTGCTTCGAGGGGCACTTCCTGTACATTTCGGCGATGTCGCCGGCGTTAGAGAGAATGCGCGGCAGGCCGAAGATCGGGTGCGGCGGATCGTCGGGATGTATGCACATGTCGACGCCCGTCTCCTCGAGGACCGGCGATATCTCGTTAAGGAACCAGTACATGTTCTCGCGCAGCTTCCTGTCGTCGATTCCCTCGTAGGTCTTGAGCTGGGCGAGGAACTCTTCGGGAGTGAGGTCGTCCACCGTGCCGGGAAGCCCGCAAAGAACCGCGTCGGCGACACGCTTTCGCTCCGCGGCGGAAAGCTTCTTCCAGAGCCTGGCGGCCCTGTCCCTCGTCTTTTTGTCGTACTCCTTCTCGGCGCCGGGGCGCTTCAGGTAGAACATGTCGAAGCCGG
>CAMOXA010000171.1 GCA_946628745.1 uncultured Verrucomicrobiota bacterium
GGCGCTTCGCTCTCCCGCGGCAGATTTCGCGCCGGGACTTCTTCGTCAAAAAGATAAAAGCGCACTTGCCCGAAACCGCCGCAGTATGGTATAATATCCGCCTTGCAACACAGAATAGGGAATAACAAGATGATAGTTCTAAAGGTTCTTCTTTACGTGGTCGAAGTGGTCGTCTGCCTTCTTCTGGGGCTTGTCGTCATGCTCCAGAAGCCGAAAGAGGGCGGGCTTGGCGGAGCTTTCGGCGGCGGCGCTCTCGAAGCCTCGCTCGGCGCTGACGCGGGCAATGTGCTTATCAAGGCGACGGCGATACTCGGCACGATTTTCATGCTCAATACGCTCATCCTCGCCAAGATAACCTCGACCTCGACTTCCGTCGTCGACACCGTCGACGCACCGCAGCAGCAGGAGGCGCCCGCAGAAGCGCCGCAGAGCTGATGAAGGTTCTTGTAACCGGCGGTTCGGGATTTCTCGGCATAAACCTCATTCGCTTCCTTCGCGAGAAGGGCGTGGATGAGGTTCGCGTTCTGGATATCGCCGACTTCGAGTATCCCGAAAAGGACGAGCCCTGGCTCAAGTTCGTCAAGGGAGATGTAAGAGACGTCGCCGCGGTCGAAAAGACGACCGAGGGGTGCGACATCGTCGTGCACTGCGCGGCCGCACTGCCGCTCTACAGCGAAGAGGACATCCGCACGACCGAAATCGACGGATGCCGCAACGTGCTCGCCGCGGCGAGAAAGTTCAACCTCGACCGGATGATCCAGATTTCTTCGACCGCGGTATACGGCGTGCCGAAGAAGCACCCGATATACGAGACCGACCCGCTGGTCGGCGTCGGCCCTTACGGCCACGCGAAGATAGAGGCCGAGAACATCTGCCGCGAGGCGATAAAGGAAGGCTACTGCGTGAGCATTATCCGTCCGAAGAGCTTCATCGGCCCGGAGCGTCTCGGCGTGTTCGCGCTTTTCTACGACTGGGCTTGCACAGGCCACGGCTTCCCGATGATAGGCAGCGGCGCGAACCGCTACCAGCTGATGGATGTCGACGACCTCGACCATGCCATCTGGAACGCGATGACTTACCCGAAGGATGTCGTCGCGACCGAATTCAACATCGGCGCGAAAGAGTTCACGACAATGAAAGAGGACTATCAGGCCGTCCTCGACCGCGCCGGCTACGGCAAGAAGATTCGCGGCATGCCCGTAAAGCCCTTGATTTTCATCCTCCGCGTCCTTGAGAAGCTGCATCTCTCGCCGCTGTATCCGTGGGTGTACGAAACGGCGTCGACGGACTCTTTCGTTTCGATTGAAAAGGCGGAAAAGCTCCTCGGCTTCAAGCCGCAGTATTCCAACAAGCAGGCGCTGGTCAGGAACTACGAGTGGTACATCGCCCATCTTGACGAGTTCAAGGGCAAGAGCGGCGTTTCCCACCGGGTCCCGTGGAAGCAGGGTCTTCTGGCGTGCGCGAAGTGGTTCTTCTAACCTCCCTCGCGCGTCACGCGATCGACGCGACGGCCTTTCGCGCCGTGGCGAAGGCGAGGGTGAGATTGTAGCCGCCTGTCGGTCCGTCCAGATCCAGAACTTCGCCCGCGAAGTAGAGGCGGGGGACCTTTCGCGATTCCATCGTGGACGGGTTGACATCGTCGAGGGCCACGCCGCCTATGGTGACGATCGCTTCTTTGACCGGCCGGGGCTTGAGGTTGTCGAACCTGAGGCGCTCGTGTTCGAACCACACTTCAATCGTGTACTCGTCGAGGCCGGCGTGTTCTATGACCCGCTGGCAGTTGTAGACGGCCGCGCCGCTGAGTCCGAACGATTCGCAGTCCACCTCGCCCCTGTATTCATACAAAGTCGCGCCGTCTTTGGTGATGACCTTCGCCCTGCCGTCTTCGAACCGCCGCCCCGCGAGGCGCGTTATGCGCGGGTCTTTCGTTTCGAGGCCGATCAGCCCCGGCCTGTACGGCACGAGCCTGTGTCCGAGCCGTCTGGCGAAGTTCTGCCCGTCGCCGACCGACCCGAGCTTCGGATAGCTCACGCCGCCTGTCGCGATCAGGACGTTCTCTGCCTGCAGCGTGAAGTTCTTCGTTTCGACTATGAAGCCGTTTTTCGCGCTCTGCAGGCCCGATACCGGGCAGTTCGTCACGACCGGCACGCCGCTGTCCCTCAGTATGTCTCCGAAAGCGTGCACTATCGTCGCGGCTTTGCCGTCTGCCGGGAACATCCGCGCGTCGGCCATTCGCCTCAGCGGGACGTTAAGCGAGCGGAACCCTGCGATGATTTTGCGCGGCGGACATTCCCGTATCGCATCCGCCGCGAAGCGCGAGCGCGAAATGCCGGCGACGGCCTCGCCCGGACATTCCAGATCCCGCAGGAAGCGGTCCGGCGGTATGTCCTTCGTGAAATTGCACCTTCCGTTCGCCGTCATGAGAACCTTGGACCCGAGACGCGCCTTGCGCTCGATGAGGACGCACGGCAGCCCCCTTTCGGCGGCGACGGCCGCCGCGAACATTCCGGCCGCGCCTCCGCCGACAATCGCCAGCTTCGCCGGCTTGTGATTCAATTGCGTCTGCATTTTGCCCCTCTCTATTTGAAAGTGATGTGGAAGCGCTCCGGCAGGCTTGCGATGTCGGCCGAAAAAGGGTAGATGTTGCCCGCCTTGCCCTTCGTCGAGTAGATCGCGAAGCGCCTGACGTTTTCGGCCGCCGGCCATGCCGCGGTCGCCCGTTCGATCTTGTTCGACGCGGCGGGCGTCAGATCCACACTGAGCGAATCGTCGCGCGAGCCGTCCCGGCGGATCGGCGCGGCCAAGACGCGGCGGCATCCGTCGGCGACGCTTGTCGTCTGGACGCTGACTGTGAGGGATGTCACGGCGCTGTGGAATTCCGGCGAGACGAACTGCGCGCCCGCTTTCGCCAGGCAGTAGCCTTTTTTGTACGCCTTGACATCGACATACGCCCACCCCGTGCTGTTCGTCAGACCTGCGTCGAAGACTATAGACTGCACGGCCGCGTGCGCGAACGGCGCGACGGCGGCGATGAGACACAGTACCGGAATGGCCAGACGAATCGACATGTGATGAATTATAGCAAATGACACGGCCGCGAGTAAATGATAAAATATGCGCCGTGAAAATATTCGACACACTGGAGGTCGCCCCTGGCGAGGTGCTGGCCGTCGTCGGCGAACCGTCCGACTGCACGCGCTGGCTCTCGCGACTCGCGGCGGACGACGGGCTTGACGGGTCCGTCGCTTTTCTCGGTTTTTCCCAGCACTCTGGCATAGCCCGTGCGACCGGCTGGCCCCAGGCCAGATACTACACGGACGAGGGCCGGACGGTCGGCGAATGTCTCTCGTACAATGAAGTCTACGAAATAAATCCGTTTGAAATCGGCGCGAAACGCCCCGAGACGCGAAAGGCGTTTGCGGCGAGGCGCGAGCGGCTCTTGAGGCTGCTGGACCTGCGCCGTCTCGTGCACAGTCCGCTGATCGCGCTGTCGAACGGCGAGACG
>CAMOXA010000172.1 GCA_946628745.1 uncultured Verrucomicrobiota bacterium
TGAATGCGACTCCCCGCGTTGCGGGCAGTCGCATTCACTCTGTCTTCTCACCGACGGGGGCGGCCCCGGATCGGTTTCGCACGCAACGCCAAAATATGGTATAATATCCGCATGAGAAACGATCTAGACAAGCTCAAGTCGCTGGGCCGCAGAGTCGACGCGCCGGGAGACTACGATCCGTCCGTTCTGGAGGCGTTCGAGAACCGCCATCCGGAGCGCGACTACTGGGTGGTTTTCACGGCACCCGAATTCACTACGCTCTGCCCGAAGACGGGCCAGCCCGATTTCGCGACGCTGACCGTTAGATACATACCGGACAAAAGGCTGGTGGAATCGAAATCGCTCAAGCTGTACCTGTTCGGCTTTCGCAATCATGGGGACTTCCACGAAGACGTGGTGAATGTGATATACGACGATCTCTTCAAGCTTCTCAAGCCCAAGTATATGGAAGTCTACGGCAAATTCGCACCGCGAGGCGGCATATCCATAGATCCGTATGTCAACGGTGCGACAGGCGCCAGATACAAGGCGCTTGCCGCGGCGCGGTTCAACGCCTGGCCCGGCGTGAGAGGCTGACCATGCGCTTCTGGGGAATAACCGGCACGAACGGCAAGACCACAGTGGCGTGGATACTTGCCGAATTCATCGCCGCGTGCGAAGGCCGCCGGTGCGGCTACATCACGACGGTCGAGACCTTTGACGGCGCGCGGCGGTTCTACACGGGCTACACGACGCCGCCGCTCGCCGCGCTGCGCGAGATATACGCCGCGATGTCCGCGAACGGGTGCACCGATTGCGTCATGGAAGTGTCCAGCCACGCCATACACCAGAACCGCGTCGGATTCGGCGAGACCACCGTATTCTCCGGCGGCGCCTTCACGAATCTCAGCGAAGACCACCTCGACTACCACAAGACGATGGACGAATACTTCCGCGTCAAGCTGTCGTTCGCCGAGAGGATCGCCGAAGGCGTGGTGCCGTCGCCCGTTGACGGCCGCAGGGACTTCCCGCCGTATGTAGTCTGCATGGACGGAGGATACGCGCGAGAGATGCTCGACGCCGTCGGGCGCCTGCCGCTGAATGTGATTCCCGTGACGGCCGCGCGTCCGCGCTTCGACCTCTCGGGCCTCATGCTCGCCGGGGACTACAACAAGTCGAACGTGCTCGTCGCCGCGGCGCTCGCCGAGGCGGCGGGCGTCCCGCACGAAACGATCCAGCGCGTCATCCCGGCGCTGCGTCCGAGATGGGGGCGGCTTGAACTTGTCGAGAACCCGAATGTAAAGGCGCGCGTATACGTCGACTTCGCTCATACGCCGGACGGATTGGAGAAAGTGCTCGCCGCCGCGCGCGGCTTCACCCCGGGCAGGCTCTGGGTCGTGTTCGGCGCGGGCGGAGACCGCGACCCGATGAAGCGTCCGCTCATGGGTTCGGCATGCGCGCGCCTCGCCGACAGGCTGGTCGTGACGAGCGACAACCCGCGCAGCGAAGACCCCGCGGCGATTATCGCCCAGATACTGAAGGGCGTGCCGGAGGACAAGGCGGGGCATGTGCGCGTCGAGCCGGACCGCCGCAAGGCCATCGAGTCCGCGCTCGCGGAGGCCGGGGCGGACGATGTCGTGATTGTGGCCGGCAAAGGGCACGAGACTACGCAGGAGATAAACGGCGTGAAGCATCCGTTCGACGACAGGGAAGTTGTCAGAAATGTCAGGTAGAAGAGCGATACTCCGCAATGCGTTCACGGTCGGCGCGTTCACCTCGCTTTCGCGCGTGCTCGGACTCGTGCGCGAGATGCTCCAGTCGCGGCTTATCGGGGCCGGCGTCGCCCAGAGCGCGTTCACGCTCGCGTTCGCGCTGCCGAACATGACGCGAAAGCTCTTCGGCGAGGGGGCGCTTACCGCGGCGTTCGTGCCGGTTTTCCGCGGCGAGGTCGAGGCGGCAGGCGTCGAAAAAGCCGCGAAGCTCGCCAGAGCCGTCATGACGACCGTGCTTCTCGCGCTCGGCGCGGCCACGGTTCTGATAGTCTGCGGACTTGCCGGGGCTCAAACGCTCGCGGACCGTCTGGAGTTTTCGCAGCGCACGCGACTCGCGCTCTCGCTCGTGACGATTCTCACGCCGTACATGCTCGCGATATGCGGCGCCGCGTTCGGCATGGGGGTACTGAACGCGCTCGGCAGGTTCAAGGCGTCGAGTTTCATGCCGTCGCTTCTGAACCTGTTTTGGATCGGCGCGCTCCTCGCTCTCGCGGCGTTCCCCGGCCTGCCGGTCGCCGTGCGCATCCGCCTTGTCGCCGCCGCGATTCTCGCCGGCGGCTTCGCCCAGCTCGCGTTCATGTTCGCGTGCATGCGCAAGGCCGGCGTCTCGCCGCGGCTCCGTTTTAGCGGATGGCTGGACGAAAAGGTTCGTCTGGTGTGGCGCAATCTTGGCGTCGCCGCGCTGGGCGCCGGCGCCGTGCAGGTCAATTACATGCTGGACCAGTTTCTCGCCCAGCTGGCCTCGCCCTGGGCCGCCGGCGTGATCGGCTACGCCGAGCGACTCATGGATCTTCCCCTCGGAATCATCGGCGTCGCGTTCGGCACAGTCCTGCTGCCGACTTTCGCGGGCCTTTTCGCCAAGGGCGATATGGACGGCGCGCGCGACGCCTTGTCGTCGTCGCTCTCCTCGCTTCTCTTTGTCATGGTGCCGGCCGCCGTCGGACTGATAGTGCTTTCGCGCGAGGTGACGGGCGTCATCTACGAAGGCGGCGAGTTCGACGCGGCGGCTACTGTGAGGGTCTCCCGCGCGCTTGCAGTGTATTCCGCCGGGCTCGCGCTTTTCGGCTTCCAGAAAGTTCTCGTGCCGTGGTTCCACGCCCAGAACGACATGAAGACTCCGCTTCGGGTGTCTCTCGCGACCGTCGTGCTGAACGCGACGCTGAACATTCTGGCGGTCGCGCTATTGCCGGTGGAATGGCGGCATGTCGGTCTCGCGGCGTCGACTGTCGCGTGCGCTGGCGCGGGATGCTCTCTTCTCTATGTCTTCGCCTGCAGAAGGAACGGTTCGCTCGGTCTCTCGCGCATTGCGAAACCCCTCTCTCGCATCGTTCTCGCGTCCGCCGCGATGGGCGGCGCGATATGGGCGGCGCGACCCGCGGTCGCGCGTCTGTGCGGCGCGGCCGGTCCGCGCGCAGGCGCCGCCGTCTCGCTGGGCGTTCTCGTCGCCGCGGGCGGCGCGACATACCTCGCGCTGGCGTTCGCGTTGATGCGAGACCAGCTGCGAGGCCTCCGCCGCCGGGCGCGATAGACCCCGCACATGCCGCGGCCTTTTTCTTGGTGTGACCTCGGTTAAGGGATTGCAAGTTGCGCCTTATTCCGCGTCACTTTACCTGCCACTTCGACCCGTCTTACCTGCCACTTCAACCCGGTTTACCTGCCACTTCGACCCTGTCTACCTGCCACCTCGAAGGCCTCCGGGTGGCACCCAACACGACGCGGAGAGGCAGG
>CAMOXA010000173.1 GCA_946628745.1 uncultured Verrucomicrobiota bacterium
CCGCACGCCTTGCATTCGACAGAGCGCGAAAAGCCGCGCCTGTTCAAAAACAGTATCGTCTGCTCCGCCCGGTCGAGCCTCAGGTTGACGGCGTCGAGAAGCTCGCGCGAGAAAATCATGCCTCTGTTTTCCGGTGCCGACATGTCCACGATAGAGACGCGCGGCATCGTGCCGGCGCCCGCGCGCCGCGTCAGCGTCGCGAGCGCATACTTCCCGCGCTGGGCGTTCATCCATGTCTCGAGCGACGGCGTGGCCGAGCCGAGAATGACCCTCGCGCCCTCTATCGCCCCGCGCATCACCGCGACGTCACGGGCGTTGTAGCGCGGCGTCTCGTCCTGCTTGTAGCTCGTCTCGTGCTCCTCGTCCACGACGATGAGCCCGAGATTCTTGACGGGCGCGAATACGGCGCTGCGAGGGCCCACAACCACCCGCGCGGTTCCGTTTCTTATCCTGTGCCACTCGTCGTAGCGCTCGCCGTCCGAAAGCGCGCTGTGCAAAACGGCGATTCTGTCGCCGAAGCGCGAGGCGAATCTCTGCACCGTCTGCGGCGTCAAGGCGATCTCGGGCACCATGACTATTGCCCCGCGCCCGGCCGCGAGTTCGGCCGCGATCGCCTGCAGATACACTTCGGTCTTTCCCGATCCCGTAACGCCGTGCAGAAGAATGGTCCCGCGGCCGGACTTTATCGCCTGCAGCGCCGCGGACTGCTCGGGGTTGAGCGGCAGCGGCTTTGTAGGCAGTATCCGCCTGCCGCAGAGAGGATCTCTGCGCCTCGCCCTCGGCGAGACCGTTATGACTCCTTTCTCGCCTAGCGCGCGCAGTGTCGACGGAGTTGTTTTGAGCTCGCGGCACAGCTGCTGCATCCACCCGCCGCCGAGTCGCGTTATCTGCTCGTAGAGCCACTGCTGCCGATCCGTGACGCGCACCGCCGGCAGCGCCAACGCAGGTTCGATGAACAACATCTCCTTCGCCCGGGCGCCCGGCTTAAGCACCGCTGCCGGAACCGCCGCGCGAAGCACCGTCTCGATTGGCGATGCCGTGTACGCGGCGATTTTCGAGACCAGTTCGAGTATCGCAGGCGAGAAGAAAGGCTCCTCGTCGATAATCCCTTCGATCGGCTTGATGGCAAATGCCGTCTCGTCCTGCCCGTCGCCGGGGACGATCTCCATCGCGAATCCGCGCGCCTTCCTGTACCCGAAAGGAACAAGAAGAAGCTGGCCGACGGCCAGCTTCCCTTCCATCTCAACCGGTACGCTGTATGTGAACAGCCGGTCGAGAGCCAGGTCTATCGCGACCTTCGCGAGCATCCGTTACGGTTCCAGATACTTCAGCTGCATGCCGTCGGGAATGTTGACCGTGCGCTTCGAGTATATGTCGCAGAGCCTGCACTCGCGCGACGGACGGGCGGAGGCGCTGCCGTCCTTCATGACGACGACGCATCCCTTCTTGCCGAAAGGATTCGGATACTTCTCGAGGGGAACCTCGTTCTTGTTCTTGGACATGTCGTTGTTGCCGCTCGTCACGAAGCTCGACGTGTCGGCGTTGCGCGTAATAAGCGCGGGTATCTCGCCGCCCATCGACGAAGCGCCCGCGACGATCGTCCACGCGACGTTGCGCTGATCGAGGCTGCCGGGCTGCGCGGACGGCACGCCGTTGCCCCAGAGGAAGTCGAGCTTGACGTCGATGTAGGGCCTCCAGTTGCCGCCGTTCTGGTTCTCGATGTCGAACAGCTTCTTGAAGTACTCCGTCGAAGTGCCGTACGTATTGCCGGAGATTTCGTCGGTGTCGTCGCTGAGACCGTCCTTCTCGGTGAGGTGGGGCCAGAGGTCCTGGTCGCGCAACGATTCGGTGTTGAGCGCGTTGACGATGTCGGCGCCCTGCTTGGCCATCGTCTGCATCTGGGCCTTGGCTATCGCGCCCATGATGTTCGGCACGAGCGCGACCATCAGAATGCCGAGAATTGCGATTACGACTAGCAGCTCAACGAGCGTAAAACCTTTGTTCTTCATGTTAGTTTGCCTTTCTTACCCTTTCGGTAGTTTTGTGTTGATGTGTATATTATCTCAAAAATCTCAGGTCCGTTCAAGTGCCTTTTTCAAATAAGGCGAATATTCTTTGGTGTATGTGACCGAGCTGACGAGGTTCAGAACGATCATGACGGCCTCGATGGTGTAGCAGCTGGCGAGCAGCCACGACCGCGCGCCGGCGAGGCATTCGGCGTCGTTGAAGACGATGAATGCGTATATCCATCCCGCCGCGGGGAATGACAGCGCCGTGCGCACCTTGCCGAGCCACATCGCCGCGCCGTCCGCGCCAAACATTGTGCCGACCGATCTCAGGAACGTCACCCACAGGTCGCGCAGAATATACAGAACAGCGAACACGAGCATGACTAGCGAGTGCACGCAGTCGCCCTGCCTCAGCAGCAGCCACGCGAGCGTCGGGAATGTCACGACGTAGAAAACCTTGTCCATCAGCGGGTCGGCCATCTTGCCGAGAGGACTGACGACGTTCCACTTGCGCGCGAGCGCGCCGTCGAAAGCGTCCGTCAGCCCCGACAGCATCATCGCCGCCCCCGAGAAGAAAATCACCAGAGGCGAAGGCGACGGCGAAAGCTCTTCGACGACAGCCAGGACAAGCCAGCCGAGGATGAGCGGCACACGCGAGAATGTCAGCGTGTTGACCAGTATCGACTTGGTGTTCAACTCTGGCCCAACCCTTCCGAAACGACGGCCTGCATGGCGGCAAGCGCCTCTTTGAGCTGGTTGAGGCGCGTCTTGAGATCTTGTATCACGAGTTCCGCCTTCTGGTAGTTGCGCCGCGTGGCGAAAAGCTGCTTTAGTATCTCGCCCGAGTCGAGGTCGAGATCGGTAAGCTCCATCCCGTCCGGAATCGGCACGAGCACGCTTGCGCCGCAGGACGAACAGTCGATCTGAAGACCCGCGCCGCGATAGTCTATGACGAGACTCTTCCCGCAGTGCGGACAGTCGAACACGATGTCAGTGTCGCGTATATCGGACCCGGCGGCTTCCTGCGCCTCGCGGGCTTCGCTGTTTTTCTGGTTTGCCTCTACCATGCCCTTTCCTCCTGTTTGGCGTTTATTATATAAAAAATCCCTCCGCCGCGCAAGTGCCGCGGCGAAAAAATCTCACTCTCCGTCCGGCGCCTCGCCGCCCTCCGGCGTCTCGCCGGCTTCGCCCTGCTCCGCCGGGGCCGCGCTTTCGCCAGCGGCCGGCTCCGGCTCGTCGGCGGAGCCTTCGCACACCGACACCGACACCAGCGTCGCACCTTCCGAGAGTCTCACGAGCTTGATGCCCTGCGCACTGCGGCTTTGCACCCTGAAGTCGGAGACGGCGCTTCTGACCATCTGCTGGTCGCTCGTGATGGAGATTACGCTCTCGTCGTCCGAAACCGCGTGCGCCGCCACGACCACGCCGTT
>CAMOXA010000174.1 GCA_946628745.1 uncultured Verrucomicrobiota bacterium
TTGGATTAACAAAGCCAACTTGTCCCAGTTGCTGTTGAATATGGTGACAAAGCTCTTTGCATGCTGTGTAGAATCCGCATCAACCAAGACCTGCATGGTGTATTTCGTGCCGGTGCTGATGCTCTTGCTGCCCCTCATCTGGCTGTTGCCCTTGAATACGAAGCCGTTTTCCGCCCACTCGCCGTATGTCTTGGCAGAAAGTTCCTCCGCGGATGCCGCCGCCCAGCTGCTGTCGCCCGTGTTCTTCCGAAGGAACACGTCATTGTCCGCGCCGGACGAGCCGAGGTTCTTCCACGTGAGCGCAGTCGGATCGTGCGCCTCCGTCTCGCCGACGTTGCGGATGCCGTCGAGGTTCCACACTGCGCCGGGGACATAGCAGTCCACATCAAAGGCGCGGTACGCCGGGTTGTCCCAGTATTTGATGCCCGCAGTAGCAGACACGGCGGTGAATACGGTCGCGACAAGCGCGACCCTCCCGACGATTGCTTTTTTGTGTCTCATTGTTGTCCCTTTCATTTTTGGTGTTAAAGTTTGCGGCGTGCGCGGCGCGTCCGCCCTACCGTTTAAGCTTTGCGTCCTTTCTGCCGCCGTACGGCACTAGATTCAGCACGAGGCGCGAGCCGGTGCGCGCGTCACGGACGTTGCAGGGATTCTGCGACCGCCAGTAGAGCGCGAGTGCGCTCTTGTCGGCATATTGCCAGCTGCCGCCCTTGAGAATGCGCCTCGCGGGATACCGAACCGACGGCGCCATCTCGCCGACAGGATCGACCTCGCCGAGGGGAACGCCTCCGTTCTGCCAGTCGAGCACCATCTCCCAGACGTTGCCGAGCGTATCGTAGAGTCCATAGCCGTTCGGCGCCTTGAGTCCGCCGCGTCTGACGCCACACGCATCGCGGGTGTTGTAAGAATACCACGCGAGCGCGTCCGCCTTCGCGTCGTCGCACGCCGCTGAGCCGTCGTAATAGGCGATGTCCCCTTCGGCTCCGCCGCGCGCGGCCTTTTCCCACTGCGCTTCGGTCGGCAGGTCGAACATCCCGGCGAGGCCCGTCTTCGCGCCGAGCTTGCCGGCTATCGAGTCCGGCGAGACGCCGCGCCGCGCCGGCCAGTCGTACTCCGCGCCGGGCATCGAATCGCCGCGGATGGTGTTCAGTGAATCGTTCACGCTCGGCAACATTACATCCGGGCGCTCCAAGTTCCTACCGCTGTCGATGATTCTATACTGGTACTTGGTCATCTCGAAAACTGCTATGCAGTACGCCTCGGATATCGTCACGCGCCGGGCCGGCGAATACCGATTTTCGGGTCCGCCCGCGCCGTGCCCCATAGTGAACGAACCCGCCGGGACGCGGCGAAACGCCATCAGCTCGCGAAAATAGCGCTCGTCTTCCGCAAGCCCCGTCCATATCGCGCCGCCGGCGGGAGCCTCCGACCACGCGCCCCATACGCCGTTCGTGAGGGCGTGGCGCGTCACATACTGCCGCGCGCCGCGTTCGCCCGCCTCCTTCGAGAGGTCGAAGACGATGTACAGGAGATCCTCGTCCGCGACCGCCTCGGACGACAGCGCGACCTTGAAGCGGTCGATCATTCCGCGCGACTTGAGCGCCGCGTCTTTTGACGGAGTGAGGACGATATGCTTCTCGCCGTCGCCGTCGATTACCGTATCCCCGGCGAGCGCGCACGGCGAAACGCGCCCTATCTCCTCTTCGCCGTCGTACGCGACGACGGACATCTCGCGAACCGACCACGCCGGCTCGTCCCATCCGCTCACCGTGAAGTCGACCGACACAGCCTCGGACCACGGCCACTGCTGCACGAGCGAGACGTTTGAAATCGTCTCGCCGGCCGCGGCGAGCGCGGCGCATGTCAGCAATGGCAACAGTTTGGTCTTCATGTGTCTATTTCTTCACTATCTGGAACATTGTCGAACCGAGCAGCGAAAGGCGCGCGCCCTCGCCCGAAACACCGCGCACGAAGCCGATTCCTTCCGCGACAAGGCAGGCGACTTCCTCGCCGCCGCCGCGTTCGCCGTTGTAGAATGTGAGTTTCGCAGTAAACACGTCGTCCTCGTTGAAGACTTCCGGCACGTGCGGATTCCACACCGGGAACGCGTCGCCCTTTCCGTACACCCTCTCGGCCGTCACGCCAGCGCCGATGATCGTGAGGCGCGCCGACTTCGCGCGCTCCGGCCACTCCCACGCCATCTGCGCCTGGCCCGCATTCAACGTCTTCCAAAGCGCCGTCGCGCGCGGATTCGCATTGACGACGCATTCGTTCGACGTCGCCATCACCCCCGATACCGCCGGGCTCGAGGCCGTCACCCCCACGACCGCCACGTCTTCGACAGCCCCGGCGGACGCCCCGGCGCCTGCCGTCTTACCTGTGCGCATGCACATCGCCAATGCCGCGAACACCGCCGCCGCGACGACGGACGCCGCGAAGCGCGTCGAGCGACTGCGCCAGAACGCGGCCCTCGCGGCCGGCACCGGCGAACCGACCGCCGCGAGACAGCGCCGCGCGAACCCTTCCGATGCGGGTGGTATGTCCGCGTCGGACAGCAGCGACGATGTTATGAACATTTCTTCACCCATGTCTTTGTCTGCATCCATAGCACTCTCCAATATGTTCAACGGGCCGCCCCGCCGTTGCGTTGGGTAATAAATTCGCGAATCTTGCGCCGGGCCTCGGACAGGCGAAACTTCACCGTGCCGTCCGGGACCGCGAGCGCCTCGGCGATGTCCGCCACCGAAAGTCCGCCGAAATAGCGCAAGACTACAGTCTCCCGCAGTATCGGCGAGAGTCTGGAGACGGCGAGACGGACGGCTTCCGCGTCCGACTTGGCGGCGAGCGCTTCGCCCGGATTCGGCCGACCGTCCTCCGACTCGGGAACGTCCTCCATGAACACGAGCGCGTTGGCCGCCTTGAGCCGCAGATCGTCCCTGTGCAAATTGACGAGAATCGTGCACAAAAACGAAAAATACGACTCTTCGGACGAAAATTTTCCCTGGGCTTTCACCGCGCGCGCCAGCGTCCGCAAGACGAGATCCTCCGAAAGCGCCGCGTCGGAACATAGTCGGTACGCCAGCTTGTAGAGACGATCCGAATAGGAGGCGACTAGCGCCTTCGCGCCCGCTTCCGGATCGAACCGTATCTGTTCCCAAATTTGCATGTCTAATATGTTAAACGCATCATATCGGCAACCGGTTGGGTGTAAAATCAAATGTTTTTCAACGCCGAGCCTTTTGCCGCTGTGCGCTAAATATGATATAATGTCTCGCGTTGGAAACCAGAAGAAAGGCGACGCACCGCCGTCCGTTACGTCCGCGGTCGCCGATGGAACGGCGACCCTACCACTCTGCGTTCTCTGCGCCTCTGCGTCTCTGCAATAAAAAAACAAAGAGAAGAAAATGTAAATAGAGGAGAAACAAATATGAGTTCGT
>CAMOXA010000175.1 GCA_946628745.1 uncultured Verrucomicrobiota bacterium
CGATCTCATTGACCTGTTCCTGGGTCCTCATGGCTTTCTCCCCCTTTTGTCGTTTGCAGCTCCAGTATATGCAATCGGCGCTTTTTCGTCAAGAAGCATGAAAAAAGAGGAGTCCGCAGACTCCTCTTTTTCAATTGCGGATCAACCCAGGTTGATCGTGCCGCCGCACTCGATCAGATCGAGCGGCTGGCCGCCGTAGCTGCCGTACCCGCTTCGCGGCCCGCCCGCATACGGGTCGAGCGCGAGCATGAGCCGCCTGCGGTTGACGAGCTCGGGCGGTATCTCGTTAACGAACACGGACGGATTCACGGGGAACACTCCGCCGTCGGACATTTTCCGCAGCTGCGGCGAGAAAAGGCACAACTCGTCTTTCGCCCGCGTTACGACAACATAAAAAAGCCTGCGCTCTTCATCAATGCGCCCCTCGTCTGCCGCCTTCGACGACGGAAAGAGTCCCTCGCAACACCACGGCACGAGAACAACAGGCCATTCCATGCCCTTCGCCTGATGTATCGTCGACAAAGTGACGCGGTCGAGGCCGGGGTCGTTCCTTCGCACGTCGAGATTCGTCATGAGCGCGACGTCGGCGAGGAATCCCTCCAGGCCGTTTGGCGCGGCGGCGATCTGCGCGGCCAATTCCTTGATGTCGTCGAGGCGGTCGTCCGCCTCGTCGCCTTCCCAGACGGAATTGAGATAGTCTTCGTAGAAAAAGTCGCAAAAGTCTTCTATGAGTTCGCCCGTCGCGCCTTCGGCCAGGTGGCCAGCCGCCTGCTCGAAGCACTTGGCGAGCGGCGGCCAAGATGGCCGGGCCTTCGCGCCGAGCAGGCCGCCGAGCGCTTCGCGATCTTCTTTGCGCGTGCCGTCGAAGCGACGGCCGAGCTTCTCCCAGTATTTGCCGGCGCTTGCCGCGCCGACGCCCGGCAGCAGCATGACGAAACGCAGGAACGACAGTTCGTCCATCTGGTTGACGAGCAGCCTCAGATAGGCCAGCACGTCCTTTACGTGCACCTGTTCGAAAACTCCGACGCCCGAAGTTATCCGGTACGGCACTTTCATACGCGCGAGTGTCATCTGGACGTCGATGGACTGGAAATGGCTTCTGTAGAGAACGGCGATGTCCGAATAGCGGTAGCCGCGCTGGTGCGCCTCGTTGACGAGCCGCAGGATTTCCTGCGCCTGCGTCCTGCCGTCGCCGCCGCTGTACAGCCAGGGCTTGGCGGAAGATCCGCCGCGAATCGGCTTGAGTATCTTTTCGAACTGGTTCGGGCTGTCTTTCATGACCACGTTCGCCACATCCAGCACGCCCGGGACAGACCGATAGTTTCTCTCGAGTTTTATGACACGACACCCGGCCCACCGCTTCGGGAATTCCATTATATTCTCGATTTGCGCGCCGCGCCAGGTGTATATGCACTGGAAGTCGTCGCCTACCGCCATGATGTTGCGGTGCTTGGCGGCGAGAATGTCGGTGAACTCGGCCTGCAGGCCGTTCGTGTCCTGGTACTCGTCCACGAGAACATGGAGAAACCTCTCTTGCAGCGTCTCGCGCACCCCGTCCTGGGTCTTCAGCAGCTCCAGCGCCTTGACGAGCAAATCGTCGAAGTCCATTGAGTTCAGTTCGCGCTTCCTCGCATCGTACTTCGCGGCAATGTTCGCGATCGCCTCGGGATCCACGCCGGCGACCTTCGTCATCCAGCGCGAAGCGATCTGTTCGACGCTCTTGCGTTCGTTGACCGCCTCGGATATGATCTTGGCGACAAACTCTTTTTTGGTGAAGTCGCGAGGATCCTTGACCGACGACTTGATTACGTCGCCTATCAGCTTTTTCTGGTCGTCGTCGTCGATTATCTGAAAGCCCGGCTGGTAGCCCAGGAACGTGCCGTAGCGCCGCAGCAGCCTGGCGCATATCGAATGGAACGTCCCGCTCCAGACCATGCCCGTCTCCGGGCCGACGACCTTCTCCGCGCGCTCCATCATTTCCCTCGCCGCCCTGTTGGTGAATGTCAGCAGCAGTATTCTGTCCGGCGGCACGCCCTGCTCGACAAGATACGCGACGCGGTGGACGAGCGTGCGCGTCTTGCCGGTGCCGGCGGCGGCGAGAACCAGAAGCGGTCCGTCGCCGGCCGTCGCCGCCGCGCATTGTTCGGGATTCAGGAGCTTCGAGAAATCAGTCATCGTCCAGGCGCCATCCTCAATAGAAGTTGCCGTATGCGCGAATCTTCGCGTAGCGGCGCTCTACCAGTTCGTCGACCGGCAGCTTTACGAGTTCGCGCAGCGCCGCCACGATCGCTTTCTTTACCGCCGCGCACGCGGCCGCAGGATTCTTCTGGGCGCCGCCTGCCGGCTCTTTGACAATCTCGTCGATGGCGCCGAGTCTCTTCAGATCGGCCGCGGTAATCTTGAGCGCTTCGGCAGCTTCGGGCGCCTTCGACCCGTCGCGCCACAAAATGCCGGCACACCCTTCGGGCGAGATGACGGAATAGACTGCGTTTTCCATCATAAGCACCTTGTCGCCGACGGCTATGGCGAGCGCTCCGCCGGAGCCGCCTTCGCCAGTGACCACCACTACGACTGGCGTCTTGAGCCCGGCGAAGAACTCCAGCGACTTCGCGATCGCCTCCGCCTGCCCGCGCTCCTCGGCTTCGCGCCCGGGATATGCGCCGGGCGTGTCCACGAATGTAACGACTGGATTGTGGAATCTTTCTGCGAGCTTGCCAAGTCGCATCGCCTTCCTGTATCCATCCGGATTCACCATGCCGAAGTTGGACACCATGTTCTCTTCGACCGTCGCGCCTTTGTTGTGGCCGAGCACTAGCACCTTGAAGGTGTCGGCGCCTGCCGCAATGGTGCCGAAGCCGGCGACCATAGCGGGGTCGTCGTTCACCAGCCTGTCGCCGTGCAGTTCCTCGAAATCATCGAGTATCCCCGCGATGAAATCCCTGACGTGCGGACGCTTCGCGTCGCGCGCGAGCTTGACGCAATCCCACGCCGTCTTCTTCGCCGCCGGCTTCTTCGCGGCGGCGCCCGCTGCCTTTTTCTTGCCTTCAGCCATCGTCAAAACCCCCAGTAGTTAAGCATTTTCGAAATGAACGGTTTCATATCCTTGCGCTCCACGATCCTGTCGATGAAACCGTGTTTCTCCAGATATTCGGCGGACTGGAAATCGGCCGGCAGCTTCTGGCGTATCGTGTTCTCGATGACGCGGCGCCCCGCGAAGCCGATGAGTGCGCGCGGTTCGGTGATATTGATGTCGCCGAGCATCGCGTACGACGCGCTCACGCCGCCCGTCGTCGGATCGGTCAGCACCGAGATGTACGGCAGCCCC
>CAMOXA010000176.1 GCA_946628745.1 uncultured Verrucomicrobiota bacterium
GTCGGGGAGGGTGCTAGACGGCGTCCAGCAAGGTGCTGGACGGCGTCCAGCAAGGTGCTAGACGGCGTCCAGCAAGGCGCTAGACGGCGTCAAGAAAGGTGCTGGACGGCGTCCAGAAAAGTGCCCGACGGCGTCCGGCAAAATCGGGTCTCTGAGGGAGGGGCAAATGTCTATTCTCCGCAGCCGGATGTGTTCTAGTGTGAAAAACGAAGAATGGGCCAGCCTGTTTCCCTAAATGTAGGGATGGCAGGGTGTGGACGGAAATGATACAATATCCTCAACACTTCGTCAGATAATAATATTTGACAAACTCAATAAAGGAGCATAGTGATGACACATTCTGTCATAAAGGCAGTACAGTCTGCCGTCCTTTCGGCGGCAATCGCGATTCCCGCCCTCGCGGCGGAGATTACGTGGAACGGGGACGTCAACTATGATCTTGGTGCCGACGATACGATGACGTTTGCGTCCGACACCACCATAACCGCCAGCTCAAAGTTCACTGGCTCCGGCAAAATCATCGTCTCGGACGGAACGTTGACTCTTGCCTACAAAAGCGAAGCCAATTCCGGCAATGGCGTAAATCTGCGTGTGCG
The DNA here is from genome assembly GCA_946628745.1 of uncultured Verrucomicrobiota bacterium. Classification (GTDB taxonomy): domain Bacteria; phylum Verrucomicrobiota; class Kiritimatiellia; order RFP12; family UBA1067; genus UBA1067. Next base: position 597 of record CAMOXA010000176.1, read on the forward strand.
CAGCACATCGTCCTTTTCCGGAAGCGGACCACAAACTCGCCGGCTTTGAAAACGTCTGCCTGCTATCCCCTGGCATGGATTCGCTGAAGGTGCTGTCCCATCCGCCGTTCTGGACATCCGGACGTCTTGCGGCGGTCATCGGCGCTCTCCTCGGCGTTCTTGCCGTGTTCGGATTCTGGGTTCTCGCACTGCGCCGCGCGGTTGCCAAGCAGGCCCGTCAAATCGAGAAGGCGATACGTTCGCGCGTCGTAGCGGAGGCGACAATGCGCGAAAGGTTCAGGCTAGCGAGCGAGCTCCATGACGGCTTCCAGCAGCTCCTTGCCGGCTGCTCATACAGACTAGCCGCCGCGATAAACTACTTGAAAGACGGCTCGTCGCGCGAGGAGGTCCTCGAAAGGCTCGCCGGAATCGGGACCGCGATAAACCAGACGCAGGCCGGGCTTCGCTCGGCACTATGGTCGCTGAACGAGGAGGCGGAAGGCCCCGCGCGCTTCTCGGGTCTCGTACGCTATGCCGCCGGAAGGCTCGCCTACTGGGACAAGGTGGTGTCCTTCGAGTTCACGGGCAAGGAGACTCCTATCGCGCGGCGCCACGCCGGTTCGCTGCTCATGCTGCTGCAGGAGGCCGTCGCGAACGCAATGCGGCACGGACGCGCCACGAGCGTCAAGGTTCACGTCGAGTTTGCCGAAGGGGAGCTTGCCGTGACGATTGCGGACAACGGATGCGGCTTCGTCCCCGACTCTCCGGAAATCGCCGCGAAGCGCGGCATCGGGCTGAAGGGGATGCGCGAGAGAACTGCCGCGATGGGCGGCATCTTCGCCATTGAAAGCGCCCCCGGAGAGGGAACGACAATAACGGTAAAGATGCCGCTGTAAAAAGCATGCTGACATCTGACGCCCATGCGCTTGTGCGAGAGGAGATGGCGCAAGTGCGGCCGATTATAACCCTTTAGAGTTATTGCCCTTTTGGCCGTGTTATGAGATAATAAGGCCCGTGGACTCATGAAAGGACCAGTATGAAGCCGGCAACAATCCTTCAAAAGAACCGATTCGCGCATGCGGCGGCGGTGTTCGCCGCGAGCACTCTCGCAGCATTCGCATCCATGGACGGCGTCGTCTTGAAGTGCGAAACGAATATCGCGCCGTGTTCGTACAGGGTGGGCGAGAAGATGAAGTTCTCGTTTTCCCTGCTAGACCTGGACGCGTCCGAGCCAATCGACGGGCTGAAGCTCAGGTGGAAGCGCCATGGCGACGACGGTAAAACCGAGGAGGGCCAGATGCCTCTTTCGCGAAGTGCGATGAGCGTCGTGACGAGCATCGACAAGCCAGGCTTCGTGCACATGGAAGGCTGGATCGTCGACGCCAAAGGCGACAAGGTCAAACGCGGCAAATCCATCGGCAAGAGCTGTCTCGGCAACGAGGAGATATACTATACAGGCGGCGCCGCGGCTGGCTTCAAAAACATCACTCAAGGCATAGCGGAGCCTTCGGACTTCAATGCGGTCTGGAAGTCGGCGCTCAAGCGGCTCTTCTCACGCAAACCCGTGAATGCCGCGAACGTCGCATCATTCGCGCGCGAGCTTTCACAAGCCGAGGCAGGCGGCAACCCGAATGCCCTGCGCGTCGCGGTGGCGGTGCCGAGCTACGGGCCGGGCTGGACAGACTGCTACGCGACAGGATATCTTACGATGCCCAAGAACGCGAAGCCCGGCTCGCTGAAAGCAAAAGTTTCATTCGACGGATACGGCATATACCGCCAGTCAGTCCCATGGACATGCAGCGACGACACGATCGAGCTGCACGTCAACGCGCACGGGATCCATCCGCTGAACATGGGCGACGAGGCGTGGGAGGCGTTTCAGAGGGATGTCATCAACGCGCGCGGAGGCTATGCGTTCAACAAAGAGGACAACGCAGTGTTCGACAAGGCGTATTTCTTCGGCATGGCGATGCGAGTCGTGTCGGCGACAACATTCATGCGCGAATATGTGAAGACGCTTCCCGCGTGGAACGGCAAGGACCTGATCGTCCAGGGCGGCAGCCAAGGCGGGCTTCAGGCGAGTTGGGCGGCCGCGCTAGTAAAGGGCGTGAGCGAGGTGCGTCTCGAAGTGCCGTGGTGCTGCGATCTCGGCGGACGTGAAACCGGCAGAATGGGCGGCTGGCGACCCGACTGGCACCCGACGCTGGGCTACTACGATCCGGTGAACATGGCGAAGCGCTTTCCGTCCGGCATGACAAAGACAATCGTCCGGTCAGGGCTGGGCGACTACATATCGCCGCCCAGCGGGCACGCCGTGCTCTACAATGCGATGAAGGGCAGAAAGTCGGTCAAGTTCTGCCAGGGCGGCGACCACTACGCCGACCCAGGCATCTACAGCCAGGACGACGAGAGAAGCGTCCGCAAATAAAGTGTTGAACCAGGAAGGAGCGACTATGAAAACAAACCCAGTGTTCTGTGCGGCGGTGGCGTGCGTGTTCGCAATGGCAGCGGAAGCCCGAGACGTGTCGGGCCTCATGCCCCCGGCGGCCGACGAGCGACCGTACGGCGCGGTGCCGAGCGCGAGCCAGCTTTCGCGCGACGAAATGGACATAATCTCCATCATCCATTTCGGCATCAACACGTTCACTGACCAGGAGTGGGGTTTCGGCGG
>CAMOXA010000177.1 GCA_946628745.1 uncultured Verrucomicrobiota bacterium
CCTTGCGCTCAAGCATCAGCTTCTTGTCGTACGCCGTCGCCTCGCCTATGTAGTCTTTCATGTCCATGCTCGCCGCGAATTATACCATTTTCTCCGCCATCGCGCCGCCGTAGAACACTGCGGAACGCCACGAATTATACGCAACCTTCGCACTCCGTTTTACTGCTTGAAATTGGCGATTTCACTGCAAGCGTCATATGCTGTTGCGTACGTTGCACGGGTTAGGTTGCCCACCCCGCGCTTACTCCACTCCGCTTCACCAGAAGCGTGGGAGCCACGGCCGGCCTACAGGCCCGACCGGTATGTCAAAGAACATTGGTATAATATCATAAAAACCCCTACCAAATCAAGCGCGGGGAAGTTTGTAGACTCCAAAATATCGTAAGAAACCGAGGCGGGCTTTCGCCAGCAGCGACAAAAGAATTTGCCAAAAGTTATCGGATAAACTTGCGTTTACTTCCAGAACTTGCGTTTAGTTCCGGACACGACGCCTCTTGCAGCGAGTGTTTGACCGCCATTCTCGGAAGCGCCAATTCTTCGGATTTCCCCCTGCAGCGCCAGGATACTAGACGATTAACTCCGAACCTACGGCGTCATGTCGTAGTATGCGAAGATGCGCGCTCTCTCTCCACTTGCCTCGATGCGCTTGACGCCCTTCTCGTATGCGTCTATAACGGCGTCGGCGAAGGCGGGGTCGATGTTGGACACATACAGGTAGACCGGATCCTTCGCGATGATGTCCGACGTCCTGAACCGCTGCAGTATCTGCGCGGACGTCATCTCCAGTTCGCTCGACCTGCTCTCGCCTGTCGCGACGAATCCGTCGGCCTTGCCATCCTCTATCAGCGCGGCAATGTCGTCCACCGACGTGCTGCTGTCGACGACGATCATCCTGCCAGAGCCGTCGCCTACGCGATCGCGTATCACGGAATAGTCGAGAAGCGACCGGCGCACGACCAGCCTGAGCTCGTCGATGGAGTTCGTTCCGCCAAAGCGCCACGGATTGCTCCGCAGCGTTCGCACCACGAGCGGCGCGAACGCGAGCGGCGTCGGGGCGCGACGGCATGTCGCCAAATCCGGGTGGTTTCCGAACCCGACCACGACTGCGGACGGGTCTTCGGACAGTTTCTCGGCGAACCTCTTCACGTCGCCGTTTATGCAGTGCATAGCCGCGCCATGGAAAAGCGCGCGCATGAGGTCGAGGAGAACTCCGTTGCGGTTTGATATCCTGTTCGGCATCGCGTACTTCGTCCAGCGCACATAGTACACGTTTATGTCCGGGACGGTCTGCGCGGCGGAGGCGCTTGCCGGCCCGCCTCCGGACGCGGGCTCGGCCTTCTTGCCGGCGAACATGCCCCTCATGGCGCTCGCGAGAAGAATCGCCACGAACACCGACACGAGGGCGATATTGATCTTCTTTATCATTTCGCATCCTCCTTCATTTCGCATCCCCCTTTTCCAATCCGCTCAATCTCGCGCAAAGCCCACTTGTGGAACTGGTTGTCGGGCATTCCCAGCGACACCATCTGATCCAGAACTGCGCGAGTCTCCGGCGCGCCCGGCGCCACAGCCGCGCGCAGCCTGTAGTCGGCGTAGAGCTCGCGGTACTTCTCGGAGATGGCCTTTCGCGCAGCTGTCGCGCGCTCACGCCACTCCGCGAGCTTCTCATCCGCAACACCGACAGCCTCGCCTATTTCGAGAATGCGCACCAGCGCCGCGTCTTCGGCTGCGGCCGCCTTCTTCACAAGGGAGGCCTCCAGAATGCCGCGCTCACGGGCGATTATGGGCGCGAACGCCGCGTCCGAAGGGTCGAACAGATCCACAAGGTCGGCCCATGCGGCCGTAAGCCCCTCTCCCGTCGCCGTTGCGTCCAAGACGAACCTGTCGCGCGCAGGCACATATGCCGACAGCACCTCCCAGCGCACGTGCGCAAGATCGCGCTCGCGCCGCACTATCTCGCCGGACATGAAGAGGTTGTCCTTCATGCCGTCGAACATGGCCTTTATCCGGTCCCTCGACTCGGCGAACGCCTTCTCGTCAAGCTTCGCGGAGGCCGCCATGAACTGCGGTATCGCCTCCGTGACGAACTGCGCGATCTCCGTCGAGTCGCTGTAGAACTTGTCGGCGTCGTACGTGAGGAACATCTCGCGGTCTGCCCCGGCAAGAGTCTCCTTCAGCTTCTCCCACTCGCCCTTGTTCACCGCGCCCTGTATGGAGTCCACGTCGCCCAGGAACTTGACGAGCCGCCTGACGTCCCTCGCTACGGCGTTGTCGTTCGTGCCGATGCCGTGCTCCAGCAGCTGTTCGCCGCGCTGAATGAGATCCGCCGTTATCCTGGAGCGGTCCGCCTTGAGTATGGAGGGGATGGTTCGCAGACACGCGAGGCGGTAGATGAAGATGTCCTCGTCGCTCCATGCCTCCTGCTGCGGCTTTCTGCAGCTGCGCTCGATCATGACGGCGCCGTGGCGTGACGCGAGCACCTCCTCGATCGACGCGCGCTTCTGCGCGATGGCCGCCACGCCGAGGACTACCAGGCCCACGACGAGGAGACCGCACATGAGCGTCTGCCTGGTTCTGCGGGCAGGCCATGAAAACGGCGAGCCGCACTTCATCGCGGCGGCGGCGTCCTCCGCCCTGAGCGCCATCGCCTGAAATTTTCCGACGGCGAACAGGGTCGCGTACGGGACGGACAGCCTCTCGGTTCCGCCGGCAACGACATCCACCCCGTCGGCAGTCGGAAATATCTCGCACAGCTCCGCACCCGACACTGCGGGATTGACGGAGTAGGAGCCGCCTTCCGTCGCGGCCACTATGTTCCTGCCCTGAAGAAGAGGGTCGGCCGCCACCGCGCTCGACCCGACGCGCCATAGAAGAACGTCGCCCGCCGCGATTTCATCGCGCTCGATGCGAAAGACCCACCGTCCCAGCATGCACGCGACGCCCGCCGCGAGGTGCATGTCCGGCGCAGACTTGGGTCCGGAGACGACCGGCGACTCCGGCTTCGACGAGGCGAGCGTCCAGCCGTCCTCGTCCGGGACGATAGCGCCGATGACGTCGGCGCCCGGCTCGACGGAGTCCACCAGCGACGGCGCCTCAGCCCCCGAGACGATCATCTTCGGCCGGCGGTCGGCCGAAAGGTCTCGTTCCAGAAGCACCTTGCCGCCTGCGGCGTATATCTTGAGTTTTTCCTGCATTGCAACGACTCCCTCAGTTTTCGCTCTCCGCCGGA
>CAMOXA010000178.1 GCA_946628745.1 uncultured Verrucomicrobiota bacterium
TGGCCTACAATAAAGACCACCGGGGCGGGGACTGCGTTCTCAACCTTTTCGGCGGGACTCTGGAGACAAGGACGATAGAAAAGGACAACGCCACAAACGCGACATCCAAAGCGACAGTCAACTTCAACGGCGGTACGCTTAAGGCCAGGAGCACTACAACAACGCTTATCAAAGCTGACGACAATCTAACCGTTACAGTCGGGGCGAACGGCGGCACAATCGACGCGGCAGGCTATGTCGTTTCGATTGGCGAACCGCTGGCCGGCGAGGGCGGCATGACATTCAAGGGTGGAGGATCGATAACGCTCGCGAGCGGCAACACCTACGCGGGCGGCACGACCGTTGAAATCGGCACCGCGCTCTGCCTGTCGTCTCTCGGCGACATCACGGGCGGCATCACATTGTCCGCGCCAGAGTCACTCCCCGACGGCGTTTACACAGTCGTGAGGCTCACGGGCGATAACGAAACCTTCACCGAAGCGTATCTGGAAAATCTCGACGCGCCAGAAGATTCGACGCTCAAACTTTCCGCGGACGGCAAATCGGTTTTCTGCCTGTACGGCAGCCCGGCGAACACATGGATCGGCGGCGCGAGCGGGTCCCTATGCGACGAAGGAAACTGGAGTCTCAACACAGTGCCCTCTTCAAGCGATGAAGTCATAATTGCGAGCGCGACGGAGGCGACGCTTGAGCTCCCCGAAGGAGAGACTTTCAACGTCGGTTCGATAACATTCCCGAAGGGAAGCGCAAAGGTGACGATAGGCGGCGAAGGCAAAATCACAGGCGTCACGAAAATCGTGAACGAATCCGGAATGCACCACGAGTTTCTCTGCGAAGTCGACGCGAGCGCGAGCGCACCGGAACTGCCGCTCGATGTATCGAACTATCTCGTTTTCACCGGCGGGCTCAAACTCTCGGCCATGCCCTCTTACGATGGCATGAGACTCGCAGGCAACTGGCTCGTCAACAGCGATTGGTACAACACCAACACGCCGCTTTCATCTGTAATCGTAAAGAATTCGACCGTCGAAATAACGGGAACCATCAAGACAGGCAGCGCAATCACGATTGAGGCGGGCGCGAAACTGAAAGCCGCAAATATCGTAACAGAGTACGGCGCGTCCGACAAGGCGCGGTTCCTGTACCAGAACAGCGGAACTCTTGAAGTCACAGGGCAAATGCGCGACGAAATACTATCCAAGTCAGGCCCCTATTCGCTGCTCGGTTTCTTCGCCAAGGCGAGCGCCGGCGCCGTCACTAAAGTCAGCGGTATTGTAAACGCCGCCTCTACGGCAAACAACCACCAGCTCAGGCTCAGCAACCAGAGCGACAAAGTCGAGAACACGATTGTCCTTGGCGAGGGCGGTCTCTCATTTGAAGGCAACCACAGAAAAACCAACACGTGCTACCCGTATTTCCAAGTCGATTCCGGCAAGTCCGTCCGCCTCGCTTCGTCTGCCGACTGGACTATCGCGGCGAACAGCTTCAAAGAAAACGGCGAGACGCTTGAAGTACTCGGCACAGCCATCATCGACACTTCTGATTACGACGACGAGACGGCAGGCCATACAATCACGGCCGCCGGCAGAATAGGCGGCACCGGCCAGGTCAATATCGCAGGTTGCGGCAAGTTGCTTTTCGAGGCGGCAAACGCCCTCACAGGCGGGCTGACAGTAACCGACACGGCGACTGCCGCGTTTAAAGAAGGCGCCAATCCGCCAGAGAGCTGTTCCATCGCTGTAGAATCGGGCGCAGCGCTCGAAGTCGCCGAGTCCGCGACGGTTGCCATAAGCGGCAATCTCTCGCTCAAGAACGGCGCAATCGTCGCGTTCAACTACTCTACTCGCGAAACGCCGGTCCTCGACCTGAAGAGCGCCACTCCGGCGTATGAAGAAGGCGAGTCGACAAACGTCACTGTCAGGATTTCGGCGGCGAACCGGGTGCGCGCGCGCACCACGGCCAACAACGAGAACGTCCTTACCACCGGCGGAAAATTCGCGGGCGTTTCGGTGTCGCTGGACGAGCGTTCCCCTGATTGGGCGAGGGGCGTCTATGTCAACGGCGACGGCGACATAGTTCTCAAGATCCAGCCGCTTGGCACGACATTCATTTTGAAGTGACATTCGGGGAAAAGGCTGGACGGTGAAGAACGAACGGCTATATTCGCTCGACTTGCTGCGCGGGCTCGACATGTTTCTTTTGACTGTCGTCGGGCCCTTCTTCGCGGCGCTCAACGCGACGACAGCACTGCCGGCATGCGTCATGGGGCAGTTCCGCCACAACTGGGGCGGCTTCACGCTCTGGGACGCGATCATGCCGCTGTTCATATTCATGTGCGGCGCGGCGGTGCCCTTCGCGCTCGGCAGGCGGCTTGCAGGCGGGCGCGCGGGCCTCGCCTACTGGAGGCACGTCCTGGGGCGAGTCGCGCTGCTGTGGGTTCTCGGCATGATATCGCAAGGTCGGCTCCTGTCGATGAACGCGCTATCGATAAATCCGTTCAACAACACGCTGCAGGCGATCGCGGCGGGCTATCTCGTCGCGGCCGCCGTGCAGGCGATACCGTCGCGAAAGATACGCGTCGCCGCGCCGTTCGCGCTGGCGCTCGGCTATTCCGCCGCGCTGCACCTGCTCGGCGACTACACGCCGGACGGGAACATCGCCACGCGCTTCGAGTACTGGATTCTGCCGAAGATAACACCCAAAGGCTCGATGGCGCTCTCGCTCGCCGATCCCGGCTATTCCTGGTGGGCCACGATACCGATGTTCGGCGCGATGACGCTTTGCGGGGCGGAATCGACAGCCATTCTCATGTCGGACGCGGCGCCCGGGCGCAAGTGCCTCAAACTCGCGGCACTTGGAGCCGCTCTTCTCGCCGCCGGCTGGGCTCTCACGCCTGTCATACCGGCGATAAAGCACATCTACACGCTTACATTCACCGCCCAGGCTATGGGCTGGAGCATGCTCGCACTAGCTGCGCTCTACGCCATAACGGACGTATGGGGCTTCAGGCGCGGGACGTGGCTCTTCGTGCTGTTCGGGCAGACGTCGCTCATGGCGTACATGTGCCACGAGTTCAAGCCCGTTCTGCGCGCGTTCGGCGAAATGTTCACGCCCGGCGCGAAACACCTGCTAGGCGACAGCGCGGCGCCCCTGGCCGCATGGCTGGCGTCCAGCGCGCTGCTGATCGCGGTTCTGCACGTCTGGCGAAAAGCACGCAGGGCGCGTT
>CAMOXA010000179.1 GCA_946628745.1 uncultured Verrucomicrobiota bacterium
CATGGACGCGGACGGACCGAACAGATGCAAGAACTGGCGGAACTTCCTCTTGGGCTATCCGGCCGACAATTCGACGCGGACTTTCCGGGCGACGATAGAAATCAACGGCGGCGAAGTCACTGTAACGACCACGGAAGGGGACATGCCGGAGGGGTTGGGTCTTGTCAAGAAGCTCTACCGGGCCGACGATTTGAACGGCCCGTGGTCCGTCGAAGCGATGGATTCAAGGACAAAGACTTTCGACGCTTCGCGCGGCAAGGGCTTCTTCAGGGTCGAAATTGTTTTGGAAGAATAATGCGCACCCCCTTGACAAGGGCGGCGGAAATATGGTAAAGTAATCGCGTGATTACCATAAAAGGAGACGCGGTGAAAGAACGAAAGAACAGATCCGACGGCGTGGAGACGCGCGAGGCGCTGCTTGAAGCGGCCGCCGGCGAGTTCGCGGCGAAGGGCTACGAGCTCGCCTCGGTGAGAGAAATATGCCGCCGCGCGGGCGTGAACGCCGCGCTCGCGAGCCGGTATTTCGGCACCAAGGAGGCGCTGTACAGAACCGTCGCGAAAAAACTCTTCGGCGAGCTGGGCGCTCCGCTCGCCAATCTTTCGGAGAAAGCCGCGGACGACGCCGGCTGGCGAGCGGCCGTTCGCGAGTGGGTGGACGACATGCTGTATATGACGCTCCCGACCGCGGGGCCGCAGAAACTCTGCGCGGCGCTCTTCCGCCACGAAGTGACGCGACCGACGAAGTTTCACGCGGAGTTCAAGGAAGCGTTCGGCCGCCCGGTCTACGAAGGGTTGAAAAAGCTTCTCGCGATGAAGATCGCGGATGCCGAGCAGCTGGATCTGTGGACGTCTTCGATATGGGCGCAGGTTTCGGTCTACGCGCTCGCGGACAGGAAGTGGCATGGCGACTTCCGTCCGAAGGGTGCAGGCGTCCGCGCCTGGGCCGCGAAGGTGCGGGATCATATCTGCAAACAGTTTTTTTCAGCCGCGGCGAACACATAGGACGCCGAGCTAAAACTTCCTTGATTTGAAAGGAGCAACAACAATGAAAGCAATAATCGCAATCGCAGTTTTCGCGGCGGGCTTCGCCTTGCCGCTTTTCGGCTCGGCGGGAATCAAGTGCCGCCTGGCCACGGTCGACGAGGGCCGGGCCCTCATTACGGCGGACGACGGGTATGTCAAGCGCCTGACGCCGACAGACCTGCGCCTGAGGATGGGGCGCGAAGGCGCCACGGTGGCCGACTACAAGGCATTTGCAGCCGACCAGGTGCTGCCGTTCTCGGCATGGGAGGCGCAGACTGTGTCAAACGCCTTTGACCGCGTCGCCGGACGCCTGGCCTCGGCAGGCTTCAAGAACCCGCTCACGAACGACGTCTTGATCGTCATGACCACGATGCGCGAAGAGTTCGGCGCGGGCGGCTACACCCGCGGCAGCACGATATACATAGGCTCGAAGCTGATCTACCAACATCACATGATGCTCGATGTGATACTGGCGCACGAATTGTTCCATGTCCTCTCGCGACAGTCGCCGGAGTTTCGCAGAAAAATGTATTCAGCCATCGGTTTCACGATTTGCGACGAGCCCGGGTTCTCGCCCGAGGTGCGCGAGCATATCGTGAGCAACCCCGACGTCGAACGCTACGATTGCAAGGGCGTGTTTACAATCGACGGGAAACCGACTGAGGCGACTGTCGTTTTGTACCTGCCGGACATCAAGACGCCGCCGAAAAGGTTCTTTAGAAAAATCCGCGCCGGAATCGTCCCGGTTTCACAACCCGATCGTGTGCTGATGGCAGAGGATGTCCCCGATTTCAGGGACGTGGTCGGCAGGAACACCGATTATGTGTTCGGCGCCGAAGAGTGTCTCGCGGACAATTTTTCATACGCTGTGACGATGCTGGGCACGCCGGACGCCATTTCGTCCATGAAGAGCCCCGAGATTCTGCGGCGGATAATTTCCGCTTTGAAGAGCGATGCCGAGGCCGTCAAAAAGTCAAAGTAAGGGAGCGGAGGAAATGAGAAGGACAATCACGGTTATGCTCGCGGCCGCGCTTTCGGGCGGTTGCGCAATGAAGGAATTTTCGTCAACGCCTGTCTACACCGGCACTGACGTGAAGTTCACGGGACGTATCGAGGATCGCGTCAACCTGTGGCCGCTCGCGTACTGGCGAGAGCCGGTCGGGTCTGTCGTCTGGCCGGTCGTCTCCTGGGGCGACGACCACTTCGCGTTCCGTCCGGTCTATTCGCAGTACAGGCAGGGCGGCAGCAGCGCCTTCGTCTACGACGAGTTCAACCTGTTTTGGCCGATCGGACAGTTCGACACAAAGCACGACGACTACCGCTTCTTCCCGTTTTTCTGGGGCCGGGATTACGGGCGCGACCCATATTTCTGTCTGTTCCCCCTGTTGTGGTGGACGGACGAATTCAGAGGGTTTTTCCCGTTTTTCTGGGATGACGAAGACTTCGAGCATGTGGCATTGTTCCCGCTGTTCTGGGCCGACATCTCAGGAGAGGAGACGTACAACACGCTCTTCCCGCTCTACTACTACCAGTCCAGCGAGCCGGGAAGCGGCATGGCGAGCGAAAGCAAATTCTGGGCTTTTTGCGGTCTCGCCGGATACAACAGATTCAAAGGCAGATTCACCGATCACCGGTTTCTGCCGTTCTACATGTACGACGACGGCGAGTTTTATTCGCTGCCTTACTGCCGCTACCGCGACGGGGGCAGGACCAAAAGCCGCATCGCCCTCGGTCTGGCGGGATGCGACTCGAAGCTGGACGGCGGCTACGAGTCCAGCTGGCTTCTGCCGCTGTACTACCATGAAAAGGATACATTCGTGACGCCGCTCGGCGAAAAGGATACATTCGTGACGCCGCTCTTCGGCATGGCGGGCGACGCGAGCTGGCTGCTGCCGTTTTATTGGCGCGACAGCGGGACATTCGTGACGCCGCTCGGCGGCAAGTCCGGCGACGCGAGCTGGGCCGTGCCGCTTTATTGGCGCGACAGCGATACGTTCGTGTCGCTCCCATATGTCGAGAGTCGCGGCAAGGATGGCGAAATCGACAGCGCCTTTTCGATTCCGCTCCTCTCGGGCTACGACCGCGACGCGAAGACCGGCGACAGGCTGCTATACATCCTCTGCGGCCTCTGCGGACACGTCTGGAACGACGCGACAGGCGGCGCGAGCTGGGTGTTCCCGCTTTTCTACAGCG
>CAMOXA010000180.1 GCA_946628745.1 uncultured Verrucomicrobiota bacterium
GCGGGGTGTATCCGGCGGACGCCGCGCTGCCGCTTTCCGGCGGCGAGTATTCCGAGTTCGGAGATTTTGCGAATCTGATGAAGATCATCGAGCATGTCTGGCTTGGCGGCGGCGAGAAGGCGCGTAAGCTGTTGGGCGTTCGCGGCACGCCTGCAGGTGTGACGGCGAAGGTCGAAATCGACGGAGCGGCTCTGACGTTCGAAGACTTGTTGCTGGACCATAACAAGGATTGAACCGCAGGAATGGCGAGCCATTGCCATCCGCGGCGATTTTTTGGTAAAATATACGGTACCATTTCGCAAAGGGACAGCTTCAGGGCACGGGGTCTTGGACGTCCGCTTGCGGGAAGGAGATTGAAGACATGATATCCGCATATCAGGAATTTCTCGAAAACGCCTGCTTCTGCCTGCTGGGCGTGTTTTTCGTCGCGACAGTGGCGGCATTCGCCGGGTCGGGATTGAGGGAGCTTTGCGCGAAGCTGCGAAGGTCCGGCCGAATGAACGCATTCCTCGCTGTGGCGGCGGTTCTTGCGATGGTCGTGTATGGCGGGAGCAAGCCGCCGTCGCCTACGCCCGATCCCGAGCCGACGCCGACGCCGACGCCAGATCCCGACCCGACTCCAGACCCTGACCCGACGCCAGATCCCGACCCGACACCCGATCCCGAGCCTGTGCCGGGAGAAGGCGAAACCGTCAAGCATATGCTGTACGCGAGCGCAGACGGTGTAGTGCCGGCCGTCGCGAGCGAATACAACGGCTATCTGTATCTGCCCGGGGGCGATGACGCACCCGCGGGAACAATCCAGGTCAAGGTCGGCAAGCCGAACGCCCGCACGTCTCTCGCGTCGCTTCGCGCGACCGTAGTCCTGACCGGCGGCGCGAAGTTCACGCTGAAGCCCGCAGGTTCCGCCAAGGCGACGCTCTCCGGCGACGGCCCGACCGAAGTCGTGCTTGCAGGCAAGGGCGCCGCGCCTTGTGTCATAAGGCTCGGCAAGTATGCGCTCGACGGCGAGTACGGCGGCTTCGCAATCGACGGCGCGCGCAATCTCTTCACGTCAAGGGACAAAGCCGAGAAGGCCGCGGCGAACGCGGAACTCTCCGCGAAGTGGCTCGGCCCTGTATGCGCGGCATGGGACGGTGGGACGCTTTCTGCAGTCACGGCCGCCAAAGGCAAGGTCCGCGTCACTGGCGCTCTCGGCGACGGCGCCAAGGTGTCGGCCGCCGGACTTCTCATCCCGGGCGCGGACTGGTGCTGCATCCCCGTCCTCCCGAAGAAACAGACGTGGAGCTACGCGCTTTGGCTCGGCCGCCACGACGGCTCCGTTGCCGCTGGCGGATTCGGCGGCGACGCGATTTGCGGCAGGCCCGGCTCGCTCGCCCAAGGCTCGTCGTTCAGTGTGGATGCCGGCGCGGATGTGTGGCGGGCCATCGAGGGCGAAGTTCTTGTCGACTGGCTGCCTGACGGAGTCCCTGTCGTGCAAGACGGCGCGAGATGGATTCTGCCGAAGAAGGGCAAGGTGGCGTTCGTCAAAGGCACGACCGAAGTGGACGCGACGAAGGCTGGCGGCAATCCGTCCGCGCTGAGTCTGTCGTACAGGGCCAAGGACGGTACGTTCAAAGGATCGTTCAAGGTGTATTCCGCAAACGGCGGCAGGCTCAAGTCGTCCACAGTCCCGGTGGCCGGCGTTCTGGTCGACGGCGCCGGATACGGGACGGCCGCGGTGAAGCGTCTCGGCAGCGCGCCGGCGAGAATCGGCGTCGGGGAGAGCAATGTTCGCTGAGCTCAAGAAACACAAGTTCCTTTTCGAAGAACTGGTCAAGCGCGACTTCAAGAAGAAGTACAAGCGAACCGTGCTCGGCATGGGCTGGAGCATGCTCTCGCCGCTCTTGATGCTGTTCGTCATGAAGATCGTCTTCGAGAACTTCTTCGGACGCACCATCGACAACTACACGACATATCTGTTCTGCGGTATGCTCGTGTTCAACTGGTTCTCGGAGTCCACGAACGCCGGGATGATGAGCCTTTTCGGGAACGCCGGCATATTCACGAAGGTCAACGTGCCTAAATACATGTTCCTGTTTTCGGTGAACATACAGGTCCTGCTCAACTTCGCGCTGACGCTTTTGGTGTTCTTCGTGTTCTGCGCGATCGACCATGTCCCGTTCACCTGGCGGTTTCTGCTTCTGGCCTATCCGGTCGCGACGCTGCTCTTGTTCAATGTCGGCGTGGGGATGATCCTGTCGGCGCTTTTCATGTTCTTTCGCGACATAGACTATCTCTGGCGCGTGTTCGTGCAGCTGCTTATGTACGGGTCGGCGATCTTCTACAGGGCGGACGGCCTGCCGCCGAACATCCAGGTCGTCTTCGCATTCAATCCGGTCTACAGGCATATCGAATATTTCCGCGAGATTGTCCTGGCCGGGACGGTGCCGTCCGTCGAACATCACCTGACGCTTCTCGCTTTCGCGGTCGCGGCGTTTCTCGCCGGGGCGCTGATGTACAAGCGTTACAACACGAGGTTCCTGTACTATGTCTGAACAGCCGCGCGTCGTTTTGTCCTGCCGGGGCGTCTCGGTTCGCTACCGTATCGGCGACTTCAAGAACATCGGTCTTAAGGAGTGGGTCGTGCGGCGGCTGACGGGCCGCTACAAGGTCGAAGACTTCTGGGCCGACAGGGATATTTCGTTCGAGCTTAGGAGCGGCGAAATGCTGGGCATAATAGGCGCGAACGGTTCGGGAAAGTCGACGCTCTTGAAAACCGTGGCCGGCATAATGGAGCCGTCGCGCGGCCAGGTGGTGCGCAACGGCTCCGTCGCCGCGCTGCTGGAGCTCGCGTCCGGCTTCGACGGAGACCTCACGATAAAGGAGAACGCCTACCTTCGCGGGGCGATGCTAGGCTACGACCGCGCTTTCATGGACGAACAGTTCGAGAAGATCGTGGACTTCGCCGAATTGAAGATGTTCGAGGATCGTCCGTTCAAGCAACTGTCTTCGGGCATGAAATCGCGTCTGGCTTTTTCGATCGCCTCGCTCGTGCGGCCCGATCTGCTTATTCTCGACGAGGTTCTTTCGGTCGGCGACGCGGCGTTTCGCCGCAAGAGCGAGGCGAAGATGCGCGAGATAATCGGCAGGGGCGCGGCGACGATACTCGTCTCTCACTCTCTCGGCCAGATACGCGAGATGTGCGGCAAGGTGCTCTGGCTCGACAAG
>CAMOXA010000181.1 GCA_946628745.1 uncultured Verrucomicrobiota bacterium
CCCTAAATGGGGATGGTTCGCGGCGTTCACGGCGGTCTTCGCCGTGTGCGCCGCTTGCGTATTCTGGGGGACGTGGAGCCTTGACATGGTTCCCGTCATGCCCGACGCGGCCACGGTCTTTTCCTCGTCTCGCGCCGCCGACTGGCTTCTCGGCTGGAGAGAGACTGGCAAGTTCGTGCCGGGCGATTTGATTGTCTTTCTCGGCAGTCCATACTTTTGGGTCGAGTTGCAATACGCCATCGCCGCGTATTTCGCCGCGCTCGGAATGGCGTATTTCCTTTCGGGACGCGGCCTCTCCCCGCTCGCCTCTTACGGCGCGGGGTTGCTTCTCGCTTTTTGCGGATACTGGTTCACCCTCTTTTCGGCCGGACACCTCGGCTGGTTCCAATGGATGACATATGGCGTATTCGCTTTCGGCCTCGCCGATCGCGCGCTTGAAAAGGGTCGCTGCCGCCACTGGATGCTGCTTGGCGCGGTTCTCGCGTGGGGTAGCTTCTACCAGCCGGATTTGTGGCTTCTCTTTACCGTGTTTACCGCGGGTTATTTCGCCTTCCGGGCGGTTGTGGCGCGTCCGCCGATCTCACGCCTCGTGAAGGGGGGCGCTGTCGCTCTTGCCGTCTTTTTCGCGATAGGCGCGCCGAGTTTCAGAAGCGCCATATGCAGCGATCTCGCAGGACGCGACAAGCAGATCGCCGACGGCGAAACCGTCGCGGACTCATCCGTCGACGACGCCCGCAAGCGCTGGATTTTCACGACCAACTGGTCCATGCCCCCCGAGGATACGCTGGAGTTCATCGTCCCTCGTGTACACGGCGACACGAGCTGCAATCGCGTTCTCGCCGTCGGAGACAGGAACGGCACCGGCGTCAGGCGATATACCGGACGGCTCGGGCGCGCCTATGGACAGGATTTCGGCAACTACCGCCAGCACTCGCTCTATGTCGGCCGCGTCACCTGCCTTCTTGCTCTCGCTGGCCTCGTTCTGGCCTTCGCCGGCGGCAAGACCCCGCCCGAGGATCGCCGCGGCGGAATGCGCGGCACCGTCGTGTTTTTCGCCGTCGCCGCTTTCGTGTTCTGGCTTTTCTCGCTCGGCAGATATTGCGAGAGCGTCTATCGCGTCGTCTTCAGTCTGCCGATGGGCGATTATCTGCGCGCTCCGGTCAAGTGGCACCACCTGACGGAATTCTCTCTGGCCGTTCTCGCGGGCTTCGGCATCGACTCGCTCTCCAAGCTCCTGCGACCGAAACGCGTCTGGATGGAATGGGCTCTCGCGGCACTTGTTCTTTTCGGCGTTGCGGATCTCGTGTTTGTCGACCGGCTCTACCTCGCGCCGCACAAGGCAGGGACTGAGTTGATACCGACCGTCGAACTCGGCCCGCCTCTCGGCAGTCCCGTTCCCGAATCTCCCGCCGAGGCGGAAGCGTTTCGCCGCGAAGTCCGCAAATGGGGCGCGGCGAACGGCATGTCGATCTACGGTACGAACCGCATCGTCTATCCGCTCCGCGACGGCGGCTCGCACGAATTCAAGTTTCTCGTCCTCGAGCGCAAGATCTCTGCGCCCGCTCCGCGCAATCCTGCCGAAGCCGTGCCGCTAAAGGGTTTCGCGCGCTTTGCCGCGTGGCTGTCGGCTTTCGCGACGTCCGCCGTGCTGACCGGAATGTGCGCCCTCGCATTCTTCGAAAGGAGACGCCGGTGGGCAAAATGAGCGAACAGGATTTTCTCACGCTCGCAGCCCGGGTGTTCGGCGTTTCGCCGTCGACGATATCGCCTGCCACACGCCGCGGGGACATCCCGGAGTGGGACAGCGTCAACCATCTGCGTCTCGTTATGGCGGCCGAAGAGGCTTTCGGCGTCGCCTACACGCTTGAAGAAATACCGTCCCTCGCTACACTCGGCGACTTTATCAGGTAAAGGCGGACTAGACCATGCGCATAATCGATTCAATATCCCGTATCGGCCGCGAGCGTTTGTCCATAAGCGCGTTTTTCGCGGTGATGGGCTTTGTGTGCGCCGCGTGGGTTTCGTCCATTCCCGATTTGAAGGTGATGCTTCAATTCAATGACGCACAGCTCGGCAGGCTGTTGCTTTCCGGTCCGGTCGGCACGGCGACAAGCTATCTTTTCGTCGGTTTTCTCATAACGAGACTTGGCAGTTGCAGGACGACATTCATCGGTGCCTGCGGCTATGTCACGGCGTCATTCTTGCTTTCCGTCGGGTTCGCGATAAAAGCGCCCGCGGTTTTCTGGTGCGCGACTCTCGCGGCGATGGGTGCTTTCGGCAATCTTCTGAACACTAGCGCCAACACTCAAGGCGGCCTCGCCGAACTGCGCGCCGGGCACAGCATAATGAGCAGCTTCCACGCCATCTGGAGCGTGACGAATCTCGCAGGGATGCTTTTCGCCCAGATTGTCTCTTATATCGCGCTGCCCGTCCATTTTCGGATCGGCTGCATCGCCGCGGTCGCATGCGTGTGCGTTTTCGCCGGACGGCCAGGCCTCATACCGAGCGACGCTCGCGCTGGCGAATCCGCGAGCGGGAAGGGTGGCTGGCGCTGGCCGGATAGATCGCTCCTCTATCTGGGACTCATGGCCATGGTGTTCATGGGCTGTGAAGGTTCAATATACGACTGGGTTGGCGTGTTCTACAAGGATGCGCTGTCCGCGCCGCCGGAGCGTGTGCTGTGGGGCTCGTGCGCGGTCATGGGGGCCATGACGGTCGGCAGATTCATGACCGACGGCCTGATCAACCGCTATACTGCAACACGCATTATACACGCTTATTCGCTTCTTGTTTTCACAGGCTTGTCGATAGCGCTTTCTTCGCCGTACACGGGTCTCGCCGGGATTGGCCTTCATGTCGTGGCGACAATGGGCTACGCGGTGGCCGGTTTCGGAATATCCGGTCTCGTCCCGATAGTATACGCGAAGACTGCGCGCACGAAGACCATGGCGCCCGGCGCGGCGGTGACGGTCGTTTCGTCGCTCGGTTTTCTCGGCTTTTTCTTCGCGCCGCCGCTCATCGGTTCCGTCTCGAATCGTTATGGCCTGTCGGTCGCCCTGTCGATATTCGCGTTTCTCATCCTGCTTGGCCTTTTCATGCATCCCGACAGGCAGGACGGGTAGCCGCCTCCGTGAAAAGTCGGCCTAGGTCGGGACGGTTTTCTGGACGGCGTCGGGCAAGGTGCTGGACGGCGTCAA
>CAMOXA010000182.1 GCA_946628745.1 uncultured Verrucomicrobiota bacterium
CATCCCGGACAAAGTCGGGATAGGGCTTGGGAAGGGAAGCGAGAGGACGGCGAAGGATAGCTTCAGCCAGCATTCGCAGATTCTCGCGATTTTCGTCCGGACGTTGTCACAATTTCAGCAGTTGTTTCCTTAGAGCGATGGCAACGGCTTCGGCGCGGTTGGCCGCGCCGGTTTTCTTTAATATGGCGGCTACGTGTTCATCCACGCGGTCCTGTCGTATGCCGAGCTGTTTGGCTATGTCGCGGTTGGTCAATCCGCGTGTGATGGACTGCAGAACTTCGGCTTGGCGTTCGCTCAGGACAGGAACCGGCGGGTTGTCGGACATGAGCCGCTTGATGTCCGGAGATATGACGGTTTTGCCGGCGACGACATCCCTAACGGTCGATACGATCAATGCGTCGTCCGCCGTTTTCATGAGCGCACCTGCGGCTCCGGCCTCGAGCGCGTGGGCGATGCCGTCGGAAGCGCCGAATGTCGTGAGGATGATCACCTTGGCCGCCGGCAGTTTCTCGCGAATCCCGGCAGTCGCGGCTGCGCCGTCCTTGATCGGCATCATCAGGTCCATGATGACGACATCGGGATTGAGCCGCAGCGCCTCTTTGATGGCCATGTCGCCGTTCTTCGCCTCTCCTACGACTTCAATGTCGTTTTCGGCGTTGAGAAGCGCGGCCAGACCTATCCGCACTATCGTATGGTCGTCTGCGATGAGAACCCTTGTCTTGCTTTTCATTTGGTGACCTTTATGGATATTGTGGCTTTTGTGCCGCTGCCCGGCGCGCTGGCGATGGTGAAGTCGCCCTCGAACGCATCCACGCGGTCCTGTATTCCCTGAAGCCCGAAGTGTCCGTCCTTGGCGCCAGGGCGGCGTTCGGGCTTGAAACCGCATCCATTGTCGGCAACGGAGAACAAGAGCCGGTTGTCCTCGATGGCTCCGGCGACCTTGATTTCCGTCGCGCAGCCATGCCGGATTGCGTTGGAGACGAGTTCGCGGATGATGCGCAGCAGTGCGTGCGCCGTATTGTCGGAGAGCCGTTCGCGCGGCACGTTGAACCGTATCGAGAGGCGCGTGCCGCCGATGTGCGGCGCGAGCGTCTGGCGGATGGCCTCGTTCATGTCCGCCTCCTCCAGCGTCCGGTTGCGGAGGTCCCAGAGGCAGTTGCGCAACTCGTCGCGGCACGAATCGAGCGACCGCGCCGCAAGTCCGAGGTGCCGGCGCATCCCAGCCGGATCGGTGTCGGCAAGACGGTTGGCCGCCCGGATGGCGAGGGATACGCCGGTGAGATTCTGCGAGAGCGAGTCGTGCAGCTCGACGGCGAGGCGCGTGCGCTCGTACACCTTCAAATCGGACGTGACATGGGCGACCCTCTCTTCCGCGAGTTCGCGCCCGCGCCGTTCCGCGCGATAGTTCAGCATGCGGTTCCACGCGAATATCCAGGCAAGCACGACGAGCAGCGCGCCGATCACCGCGAAAAGCCGCCCCGGAGTCCACCACGGTGGCGTGCGCAGAATGCGGATGTCTTCCGGCGCGCGCGGAATCACGATGAGGCCCTTGAACTCCGGGAAGACCATGTTCGTGACATCCGCGTCGAATTCCGGTATGCATATCCCGCTCACCTCCAGCTTGCTGCCGGTTTCGAGCGTATCGCGGACATCCTGCGACAAATGCGCGATATCGACCAGTATGTTCTTGCGGCTGCATTCCAGCATAATGCGCCCGGAGATGGCGATGTCCTCCGTCGAGTTCGCGACAACGCCAAGGATTCTGACGGGCTTTCCGTAGAGCGACGCATCTACGATGTCGTTGTCGCGGCATGCGGCGAGGAGGCGCTCGACGTCCACGTCCTCCGCAGGTTCAAGCTTCGTCTTTGGCTTGCCGTCGCAGCGGACGGCCGCTTCCGTGAGCTGTATGCCCAGAGGCCCGTTCTTCACGAAACCCGAGACGGCCACGCTTTCGCCGACGGCGGGCAAGTCGCCAAATCCGGATGTCGAAACGGAGATGAACCGGCCGTCCGCGTCCCGCACGTAGATTCTCTTGCTGCTCAATCCGACGACCGTTCCGGAGACTTGCCGTCTGTGGCTCGTCTGGACGTCAAGCCCCGGCGCGGCAAAGGGGTCGCCCGCAACCTTCGTCACTTCTATTCCGTCTTTGCCGTAGAGGATGACATGGTTCCCCAGGAACTTGCGCCAGGCTTCGAATTCATGGACGCTGCCCCTTATGCGGATTTCGGCATCCAACAGTCCGTGCAGTTTCCCGTAAGGATAGTCGTGTCCGGTGGCGGCTGCCCTCACTTCGCCCGTGTCGGTCTGGATGATGAGCCAGTTCCATGCGGCGTTTGTGGAATCCCTGACTATGGAGACGACCGTGCCGCCGGCTTCGACCAACCGGCCTATTCCTTCGGGACTTGCTATCAGCTGCGCGGACGCCGGGACCGTCTTGGGGAGTTCCGCGCCGGAAAGCACTGTTATGTTCGTGGCGTAGTTGGCGACAGGATACGGTTGTTCCCGCAGGATGGCGCTTGTGGGCTTGTCTTGAAACCCCTGTATCCTTACGATGTCGCCGCTTGCGCATTTCGCCTTCGGCTCCGTCAGATCCCACACGCTATAACCGTCGCGGGAGCCGTGCACGAGCAAGTGCAGACGGCGCGGAGAGGTGTCGGCGATCATCATTATCTGCCCGGCCATCTCAAGCGGTTTGCCCGCGCCGTGCAGCGTGGCGCAGGCAAGAGCGCATCCAAGCGCGTAGAGGGCGGTATTGCGCGCCATTTTGTTTCGTCCTTTCTTCTCTTCTCTGAATCACCTCTGAATCAACAGCGGCATTATAGCGAATCGGGCCGGGTGTTGATTGTGTCGGGGTTCGTGCGCGTGTCCAACACGGAATAAACGACGATCTCGCTTTTGAAAATCTTGTAGTAAACTGCAAACGGAAACCTGTCGACGAGCATCCGATGATAGCCGCGTATCTTCACATGAATTGCGGGAAAGAATTGAAGCGTGTCGAGTTGGCATGGCTATGTTCCTGTTACAGTCAACAGGGCGTATTATACCATATTCTCGGCTGGGATTTCAATGGAGACTTGTAGAAGTCAGCCCCCCCGCAGTTTGCCATAATAATGTGCACCCTAAAAAAAGAGAGCATGGATTTTGACA
>CAMOXA010000183.1 GCA_946628745.1 uncultured Verrucomicrobiota bacterium
CACCGGTATGCAGCTGCCCCAGAATCGGTTTCTTGAAATATTCCAGTCGCGGGCCTCGCAAAGCCAGTTGCCGAAACGCTTCTCGCCGACATAGTCGGGCGTCCAGTGCACGGCGGAATTGTTCTTGGCCAGACGCTCGTGCAGATCTTCGACGCGGACGTACCACGCGTCGATCGCGCGGTAGATGAGCGGCGTGTCGGTACGGTCGCAAAACGGATACGAGTGGGTTATCGTAGCCTGATGGACGAGCTTGCCGCTCGCCTTCAGAAGCTTTATGATATCCTTGTCGCAGTCCTTGCAGAAGCGGCCCTTGAACTCCGGTATCGCGTCCGTGAACGCGCACGCTTCGTCCAGAGGATCGACGAAAGCCGTCATGCCGGCTTCCTTGCAGACCCTGAAGTCGTCCTCACCGTACGCCGGCGCGATGTGGACTATGCCGACGCCGTCGTCTGTCGTCACGTAGTCGTCGTTGAGGACTCTGAACGCGCCCTCTGCCTTCTTGTCGGCGAAGTACGGGAAGATCGGCTCGTACTCGACGCCCTTGAGTTCCGTGCCTTTGAAACAGGCGACCGTCTCGTACTGCCCGGGCTTCTTGAAAATGGCCTGCAGCCGCGCCTTTGCCATGATGTACACCGGCCTGGCGTCGTCGGTCAGGTCGCGCACGGCGACGTAATCGATATCCGCGCCGACACACATCATGAGATTCTCGGGAAGAGTCCACGGGGTAGTCGTCCAGACGAGCAGATAGACCGTCGCCTCGGCGGCGAGGAGCGCCTTTACCGTCTCGGACTCGGCAGCGACAGCCTTGGTGCGGACAGTCACGGTCGGATCCTGGACGTCCTTGTAGTTGCTGCCGGCCTCGAAGTTGGAAAGAGGCGTCGAGAGTTTCCAGCTGTAAGGCATGATGCGGTGGGATTTGTAGACGCGGCCCTGGTCCCAAAGCTGTTTAAAGACCCACCATACGCTTTCCATGAAGCCGGGATCCATCGTCTTGTAGTCGTTGTCGAAATCGACCCAGCGTCCCATGCGCGTGACGGTCTTGCGCCATTCGTCAACGTACCTTAGAACCATCGAACGGCACTGCTCGTTGAACTTGTCGATGCCGAGCGCCTTTATCTCCGGCGCGCCGGCGACCCCGAGCGCGTCCTGGGCGAGAGCCTCGATAGGCAGGCCGTGGGTGTCCCAGCCGAAACGGCGCTCGACATATTTGCCGCGCATCGTCTGGTAGCGCGGCACGATGTCCTTGATCGTGCCGGCCAGCAGGTGGCCGTAGTGCGGCAGTCCCGTCGCGAAAGGAGGCCCGTCGTAGAACTTGTACCTTTCCTTTCCTTCGTTTTTGGCCAGAGACTTCTTGAATGTGCCGTCTTTCTCCCAAAAAGCGAGAACTTCCTTCTCCATCTGCGGGAAGGCGACCTTGTTCGATACAGGTTTGAACATCTATTTACACTCCATCTTATTCGTCAAATGTGGATATTATATCATATTTTGCCTGCCGGTAGGTGAACAAATGATTCCTTGTCTGGCTATGTCGGATTTTCGCGATCGACGCCCGCGGCGGCGAGATCTGCATCGTACCATTTTTCGAGGCAGGCGTTGAACTGCGCCCTGCCGCCGGACGTCCACTTTACGACGCTGTCGGTAATATCCTCAAGATACATCGTCACCTTGCGCTTCGCGCGCAGGCCCGTGACCGTCCACATGCACACAGCCTTGGCGAGCGTCTTGGCGAAAGGCGGCGCCTGGCGGCCGCCGGCCCGGCTCCACATGCTGCCGAAAAGTCCACGCGTGCGTATGCCCAGCACACGCACCTCCGACGGAAGCTGCGAAACGACGTTGTACGCCAGCTGGCGGTTGGACATCTGCTCCCGGCCGTCCGCCGTGATGTGGCCGGACGGATACAGCAGCACGCTGCTGCCGCGCGTCAACGTGGCGAGCACAGTGTAGCCGAGAGCCTTCGCGCGCCGCGCCGAGTTGTGCAGAGTTGGGCGCACTCTCAGAATCGGGCTGAAGTTGATGCGGCGAAAGTCCGGCACGCGCACCGCGTCGAAAAGTGCGAGTATGTGTCTCGCCAGGCGGTTCGAGAAAAACGACTCGTCCACCAGAGGACGTATGTCGATGTGCATCGCGTGGAGTTCGGTCGCCACTATAAGCGGATCGACTATTGCCGGATGGTTCGGTATGACGAGATACGTAAAACCGCCGTCGATGCCGCCCGCCGGCAGGACTCTGACATCATACCGCCTGTGGAGGATCCACCGGCCGACGACAAGAAGAAGATTCCGGCTGGAATAGACAATCCACGCCGCCGTAACGACAGTCAGCGTCAGGATGCAGTACAGCATTCGCCACCTCCGTTTCCCTTTTCGCGACCCTCGGCGATTCGCCAGGCGAGTCCGGTTCTCCGTTCGCGCACCGCGTTGTTCTGTATGGCGCGGTCGACGGCGTACGGCACGCCTATGAGCAGAACGAGTTTGCGCCCGCGGGTGATTGCCGTGTAAAGAAGATTGCGCTGCAGCATCACATAGTGCTGGGTGTGCATCAGCACGATTACGGCCGGATATTCGCTCCCCTGCGATTTGTGGATCGTCATGGCGTAGGCGAGAACCAGCTCGTCAAGGTCCTCCGGATTGTACGCAACGGGGCGTCCGTCGAACGAGACGATCATCTTTCGGTCTGCCGCGCTCACCGACTTGACGAAGCCGACGTCGCCGTTGTAAACATCTTTGTCGTAGTTGTTTCTAAGCTGCATCACCCTGTCGCCGGTCCTGAACATCGTCCCGCCGCGCACTATCGCGTCGCCTTCGGGATTCAACGCCTTCTGCAATTCTATGTTCAGGTTCTCCGCCCCGAGAAGATTGCGGCGCATCGGCGTGAGGACCTGCACGTCCTGCAGAGGATCCATGCCGAATTTGCCCGGTATGCGCGTAGTCATGAATTCAATCGCGCGCTTCATGCACATCGCGGGGTCTTCGCATCTTATGAAATAGAAGTCGCTCTCGCCGCCGCGTATCTCCAGCGGTTCGCCGGCATTGACATGGTGGGCGTTAGCGACGATAAGCCCTGTGGTGTACTGGCGGAATATCGTATC
>CAMOXA010000184.1 GCA_946628745.1 uncultured Verrucomicrobiota bacterium
CTGAGACGGGGTAGGCGCTTCGCCCCTCGCGCCATGTGCAGCCGAGCGAGGTCGCGTGTTCGAAGTCGCCTTCTTTGTAAATGTGGTCGGGATCGGTGGAATCCATCCACCATCCGTCGAAGCCCAGATCGAACAGGCGCTTGAGATTGTTCCAGTATATGTCGCGCGCTTCCTCGGAATAGTTGTCGTAGAGACGCACTCCGCTTGGATAGTCGAGGCGGGGCGGCCATATGTGGCCAAGTCCCGATGTAGGCCATGTTTCGAACGGGAACAGAAGCCCCTTCGCCGACAGCTCGCGGTACTGCTTCGTGGCCGGCCCGAACGACTGCCAGATGGTTATTATCATCTTCGCGTTCATCTTGTGCACTTCTTCGACGAAGCGCTTCGGATCGGGGAACGTCTCGCCGGTGAATTCCATCGCATTCCAGAGGTAGTTGTTGCCCCAGTACTGCCAGTCCTGCACAATCCCGTCGAGAGGGATGCCGAGCTCGCGGTACTTTCGCACGACACCGATCGTCTCTTCCTGGCTTTTGTATCTTTCCTTCGACTGCCAGAAGCCGTAGACCCAGCGCGGCATCATCGGCACGTCGCCTGTCAGCATTCTCATTTCGGCGATGCATCCGTCTATCGACCCGCCTGCTATGAAGTAGTAGTCGACGGCGTCGCCGATCTCGCTCTCGAACGAAAATCCCGAATCGTCGGAGTGTACATGCACGGGCGAGGTGTTGTCCCAGAGAATCGCCCAGCCGCGCGGGCTAACCACCGCGGCGAGTCCGTCGCCGACATTGCCCGGCATGAGGCGTCCGCGCCAGCCGCGTATATTCAAGTCTCTAGTCTGGTTGTCGCCAAGCCCGTACAGAACCTCGCTCTTCGCGAGCAGCCAGCCCTGGGCGGAACCTATGCTCTTGACACCGTTGTAGTCCCGGTCGTAAAACTTCGCGCCGCCGTTTTCGGCCAGCAGCATCTTGCCGCCGGCTCTGAACGAGACACCGCCGCCGGCCGTAACGTTTTTGTCGACCGTCAGCGCGCCGGCGTCGGCCGCATCCAGCCTGTAGGAATGCACAGCCCCCTCTTCGCCGTGGGCTATGCAGAACGCCGGCGCCGGAGGTAGCGGCTTGGCGAGCACGGTGGCGAACCGGTGCGTCGGCTCTTTCGCCGCCGCGCCATCCGGCATCTTGGTTATGCGCGCGGTCTTCGGAGAATAGAACCGTATCTTCACGGACTGACCGTGCGAGGCGGGGACAGCCGACGCTGAAAGCGCGAAAGCGACTGCAGCTGCAATGGATTTTGTCAGTTTCATGACATCATTATACCACAGGCCGCGCACCCGGTCAATTATCCTAAAGGGTGATATGCGCCATCCCCCCGACGCGCGGTTCGCCGCACTACCGCAACTCGGCGTTTTGTGGTATAATAACCGGCGATGAAACGCACTGTCGAAACTCTCCTTGTCATTGTATCGGCCCCGGTCTGGGTGCCGGTTGCGCTCGCCGTCGCCGCGGCGGTCGCGCTGACCATGGGCAGGCCGGTCATTTTCCGCCAAGAACGCGCAGGGCTGCGCGCTCGCCCGTTCACAATGCTGAAATTCAGGACAATGCGCGACGGCGAAGGGACCGACCGCGAACGCGTCACACGCCTCGGCCGCCTGTTGCGCGCCACGTCACTGGACGAGCTGCCGCAGTTGCTGCACGTCGTGACCGGCAAGATGTCGCTTGTCGGCCCAAGGCCCCTGCCGACGCGATATCTGCCGCGCTATTCCAAAGAGCAGGCCCGCCGCCATGAAGTGCGCCCCGGCATAACCGGCTGGGCCCAGGTCAACGGAAGGAACGCCATTTCGTGGCGGCGCAAGTTCGAGCTGGACGTGTGGTATGTCGACAACAGATCCCTCGCGCTCGACTTGAAAATCCTCTGGCTGACACTCGCGAAAGTCTTTCGCCGGTCCGGGATAGACAGCTCAGACAGCGAGACCATGCCTGAATTCAAGGGCTGACGTCGGCGCCCCACAGAGGATTGCCGTCCCACACGGGATCCTCCTCCGCGACTTTTCTGGCGCGTTCTTCCATCATACGGTCGAATTCGTCTTCTTCGTACTCCAGAAGCTCCGCCGGCCTGTCCGGCGGCACCTCAAGGTATCGCAACGTCCCCTGCGCTATCCGCTTGAATATCGGGCCCGCCGAATTGCCGCCCTGGTGAAACTGCCGCTTTTCGTCAAAATCCAACGAGACGAGTATCACGACTCTCGGCGGCACCGGCGCCGAATCCTCCGGCGACGCCTTTACGACACCTGACGGCACGATGCCGCAGAATGTAGCGCGGTAAAGACCCGGCGCATAAGTCCTGCCGACGACTTTCTGGGCGGTTCCCGTTTTGCCGGCGACCGAATAGCCGCGAAGCGCCGCGCGCCTGGCCGTGCCCTCCGGCGAAGCGACGCCGAGCATCATCTGCCTTACCTGCCGCGCGGTCGATGCGGATATGACCCGTTCGGGCTGGGCGACAGGCCGCGAGGCGATGCTCTCGCCGCTTTCGTTCAGCACCTTGCCGACTATGCGCGGCGCGATTCGCACGCCGTCGTTTGCTATCGCCTGGTATGCGGAGGCGAGCTGGATGGCCGTCACTGCGACGCCCTGCCCTATCGCCGCGCGGGAGCGCGTCGCTTTGTCCCACTTTTCGGGATCTCGCAACAGGCCCACTTCTTCGCCGGGCAGTTCGATGCCTGTACGTGCGCCGAACCCGAAGCGCTTCATGGCGTCGTGCAGCGCGCGCGGACCTAGCTCGTACCCGAGCTTGCCTATGACAATATTCGATGAATGCACTATCGCGTCTTTGACGGACATGCGCGGCTCCCACTTGTGGCTGCCGTCGCCCGGCAGCTTGTAGTATTTGGGTTCGCCTCCCGGGTCCTTCTCGTACCTGTCAGTCGAAAACATCGTGTCCGGCCCGACGAAGCCCCTGTCTATCGCCGCCGCGGCCGTTATGACCTTCATCACGCTGCCGGGCTCGTAGGTGAAAGCAGTCGCGCGGTTGAGCCTCGCGCGCTCGGGCGCCTTGCCGAATTCGCGCGGATCGAAGTCCGGCAGAGAC
>CAMOXA010000185.1 GCA_946628745.1 uncultured Verrucomicrobiota bacterium
TCTCGACAAGGATGCCTGCCGTTCGCGATTTCAGGCACAAAAAGTGCGGCACCTCTCTTTTGCAGCGCGGCGTTTTGCCGCGGATGCTAGGGTGGCGAGCCGTACACTGGCGCGGCAGGCCGCGAGCTGCTTGGGCGTCATATGGAACGGCGACCCTACAACGCACCACGCCCGCGGTCGCCGATGGAACGGTGGCCCTACCACACCTGGGCCTAGTAGACCGAGGCTGTTGGGTGGCACTAGACCTCAAGTTGGGTGGCACTAGGACGCGAGTTGGGTGGCACCCAAGAGGCTGTTGGGTGGCACCCAAGGGGCTGTTGGGTGGCACCCAAACCGCGCTTGGGTGGCACCCAAATCGGGCCGGAGAGGCACCCGAAAGACCGTGTTTTGTACACCACTGCCGTGAATTGCCGCTGTGCGCCAAATATGATATAATGTCTCGCGTTGGAAACCAGAAGAAAGGCGATGCACGTGAAAAACTACCGCAGCTTTGCAATTCATACTCAACTCTTCGCTCTACTCCTTGCCGCGGCGTGTGCGACCGCCGCAGAGCCGCCTTCGCTACGCCGCGATGTCGACTTCATCTTGGAATATGCCCCGCCCGAGGACGCGCCGCTGCCGGCCGGATATGTGACGAACAACTGCGTGCTCGCGGCCGCCGCCCGCGATGGAGCGATTGAGAAGTATCCCGACGAAATCTACCTCGATTATGTGCTGCCGTACTCCGTTATCCGCGAGGGCCGCGACGACTGGCGCGGAGAATTCCGCGAGCGCTTCCTGCCGCTCGTCGAGGGTTGCACCAACGCCTACGACGCCGCCGTAAAACTCGACAGGACTATCTGGGATATGATCGGCGTACACTACGACACGCGCCGCGACAAGGCCCGCCAGTCGCCGCGCCACTCGATGAGAATCGGCATGGCTTCATGCACCGGAATTTCCATCATCCTTATAGACGCCTGCCGCGCTGTCGGCATCCCCGCGCGCCTCGTCGGCTGCTGCTGGTCGACGATTCCCGGCAACCACTCCTGGGTCGAAGTCTGGTCCCAGGGACGCTGGCGCGTCCTCGCCTCGGGCGAAAAGGAGCGCGAAGACGACATATGGTTCCTCGCGCTCGCCGCCGAGGCAGATATTACCCGCATCGACCGGCGCATCTACGCGAGCCGCTGGTCGCCCTCGCCCGACGGCACCCGCTTCTGGCAGACGTGGGAGCACCCCCAGCGCCTCTCGGACGTCCCGGCCGACGACGTCACTTCGCGCTATGTCGCGCCTGTCCGCTACGCGATCGTCTCCTCGCCGGAAACCCTCGCCATCCCCGAGTGGCGCGCCGCCGCCGATGCGCTCGCGGCCAAGCACGCCGGCGAGGCCGAGGTCGAGATCGTCGCCGCGAAGCCGACGGACTCGCTCCCCCGCCTCAGAGCCTTCCGTCCGCGCTACGCCGCCTTTCTGATGCGCCCCGGCGA
Organism: uncultured Verrucomicrobiota bacterium; assembly: GCA_946628745.1. GTDB lineage: Bacteria > Verrucomicrobiota > Kiritimatiellia > RFP12 > UBA1067 > UBA1067. The sequence goes on from CAMOXA010000185.1 coordinate 1,464, forward strand.
ATTCGGCACCGAGACGCTCGTCGAGCTTAAGCGGATGATGAGGCGAATCGACGACGACCCGTTCGACGACGCCATCTGGGGCGTCGTGACCGGGCCGGACGCCGCGACCGCGATGCGAATCGCCTCGTCTTCGAGTCCGCGCACAGTCGCCTCGGTCCTCGCGACGACAGGGGTCGACGCCAATGTCGCCACCGGACGCGTGACGGTCGTATCCGACGCCTACCCTAAAGGCGAATGGTGGGCGAAGGACGCGAACGGCGCCGTCGTGCGCCACTCCGAGCCCGGCAGCCTCTCGCACGTCTTCGCCGAGGCGTGGCGCGAGATAGACCCGGAACTGATTCTCACCAGTTCCCACGCGACCGAACACAATCTCGAAATGCCCTTCTCGCTCGGCAATGTCGTCACCCTGCGCGGCGGCTTCGCGACGACCGCCGAAGTGAACCGCGGCGGCAGCGCGACGCCTCTCGCCGCCCCTCGGCGCGAGAAGGTCTGGCTCGCGCCCGGCAACTGCCTTATCGCCAACCACGTCGACTCCGGCGACATGGTCATGACCGCGCTTTCGTTCGGCAGGGTCAACCAGTTCGCCGGCTACCTGAAGCCGACATGGTTCGGCTTCGCCGGATGGAACTCGTGGAAATATTTCGGCGCCCTCGGCTCGTCGCTCGCCGCCGGACACTACGCGGCCTGCCAGTGGCTGAACCTCAAGCTCTCGCGCGGAGAATTCGCCGACGAGCGCGAGAAGCAGGGCCTTTTGTGGGATCGCGACGCGACGGTCTTCTACGGCGATCCGATGCACCGCGTCTACACCGCGAGCGCCGCCGGGACGTATCCGGCGGACGGCGCCGGCGCGCCGTTTCTCGTCGTCTTCCCGTATTCGTCGCAGAAGCGCCGCATCGAGAAGATGCCCGACTCCCTGCGCGTCACCGAGGCCGACGACTTCGCTCTCATAGAGCCTGCCGTCCGGCGTTGAGTCTTGAATGTCAGTTCCCCTCGTTTTTTAACGCAGAGACGCAGAGAACGCAGAGATTTTGCAAGATTGCGTCGCCGCGTTTTTAGGCTGAGCCCGCCGGGCTACCTGAAGCCGAGCATCTTGTGCAGCTGCACCGAAAGCGACCAGCGCGGCAGTCTGGCGAGCACTGCCTTCGCCGTCGCGAAGTCGATGTTCCCGCCGCGCTCGCACGGCGAAACGTACCAGTCGACGGCGGATATCCTCTCTTCAAGTTCCAGGCAGAAGCCGGCCACGTCTTCGGACGACGCGACGACGCGCACTTCGTCCGCGCGCTTCAGCGCCAGCGCGTCCGGATATTCAGCTTTCGGCGAGCACGCGACATAGTCCACGAACTGCAGCCATTCCGCCTCGCGCGTGCCGTTCGTCTCGACGGCGATCCAATATCCGCGTTCCTTAAGCGCCGCGACGAGTTCAGGCATACCTCCCGCCAACGTCGGTTCGCCGCCGGTCAGGATGACGTTTTTCGGACGAAACCCTGCGATTTCGTCGAGCAGGCCGTCGAGCGTCAGCGAGAATCGCGTGGCGGTGTCGGTGTCGCACCAGGGGCAG
>CAMOXA010000186.1 GCA_946628745.1 uncultured Verrucomicrobiota bacterium
GCGCCCGCTCGCCGATTTTCTCGAACTCCCAGCCCCTTTGCTTGGGCAGTATGGTAAACTCGTCCTTTTTGGCATAGCTGCCGGAAACATCGTCCCAGAAGTACGTCACCTTCATGCCTTCAGGCCGCACCTCGACCCGACATGCGCCAAACGCTCCGCTCTCGCTGGCCGTTGCGAGGTATTTCGCGGCGTCCCCGCTGAACGCGTCGGGTCCGAGCAGCTCTGTCGAAGAATTCTTTTCGTCTATGCACGGCGAGACCATGTAAACCGTGCCGTCACTCGTGCTGGACTGTCTCGCGTCGCCCCTCAGCGGATACGACCTGTGGTAAACATGGTCGTCGCTGGAAAGCGCCAGATCCACCTTGCACTCGTCGAAGAGCGCGTACCACTTGCTGTAGTCGCTCTTCGATATCGAGGATGTGCCGCTCTTCTTCATCCACGGATCGTGCTGCGCGGCAACAATGTAGCGGAATTTCCCGGCCTGCGACCGGACGACGCCTCTGAACCATTCCTTCTGGTATGCGACCGCGTTCGCGTAGATATCGTCGGACATGAACGCGGAATAGTCTGCAAGCGAGTCGATGCAGATAAAAAGGACGCCGTCGCGAATGAACCAGTAAGACGTCTCAAGTCTCTCGCTCGCGCCCGTCGCCCCGTTTTTCGGGTCGTTTCGGCAAGCGAGAATCCACTTGTTGTGCCACATCTTCGTCTCCGACCTGCCGGAAACATTCGTCTTGCCGCCCGTATAATAGTATTCGTGGTTCCCGGCGAGCAGCGCGAACATGTTCCCTGTCATCGCCGGCGAGCCGTTCCACTGCTGCCAATTGTCGTATCGCGAACCGTACTTTACGTAGTCGCCGGTGAACAATATGAAGTCGATGCCGCCGGACGACGACGTCTTCGAAACCGCATCGGCGTAAAGCTTGTTGACGTTCGCCATTTTGCCGGGGTTGTCGGGATGCGCGTGTACGTCGCTCATCCAGAGAAAGTTGAAACTGCCGCTCGTTCCCGCCGACTTGAATCTCTGCACGGGGAACTTCTCGCTGCCGGCCTCGACCCAGTAGATGTATTCCGTATCCGGCGCGAGGTCGGAAATCTTGGCCTCGTATTTATAGTACGTGACGTTTTCCGACCGGAAGACTGCCGGCTTGCTCGTCTTGCCGTAAGGGAGTATGGTGTACGCTTTCTCCGGTTCGGACGCCTTCGCGCAAAACAGCAGACACGCGTCGCTGCTGGAGTGCCAGACGAATCGCGCCTCTGTCGACGTATCCTCGCCGGGGCAGCACGTGAGCATGTTGACGTCTGCCGCGCCCGCAGCCATGGATACTGCGGCGACTGCCGTAAACGCAAGAACCATTTGCGGACTTTTCATTTTCACGTCTCCTTTTGTCGTTTGTGCAGAGAATCTTCTGTCGCGGCTGTTGTTGTTCGCAACGGTGCCATTATACCATATTTCCCCGCGCTGCGGACAACTGGTTTTACCACTTTCTCGCGCCGCCACCCGTCGGGGTCTCTTGACAGTTGCGGCCGAGGCTGATACAATACACGGCGAAATGAAACGCCGGATAGGACAGAATGACACGATGTCGCTCTTCGAGGGCGCCGGTTTCGACGTCAACGCGCCGCTCGCGGAACGTCTAAGGCCGCTCACGCTCGACGAAGTGGCCGGACAGCGCCACCTCATCGGCAAAGGCATGATCCTGAGAACACTGATCGAGAACGACACGATACCGTCGCTTGTCTTCTGGGGGCCTCCCGGCGTCGGCAAGACGACTCTCGCCAACGTCATCGCGAGGAGCACCAACGCGAGCTTCATCACATTCTCGGCCGTCACCAGCGGAATCAAGGAAATCAAAGAGGTGATGCGCCAGGCCGACGAATCGCGCGCATACGGCCGCAGAACCATCGTTTTCGTGGACGAGATACACCGGTTCAACAAAGCGCAGCAGGACGCGTTCCTGCCGTTCGTGGAGCGCGGCAGCATAATCCTCATAGGCGCGACGACCGAGAACCCTTCGTTCGAGGTCAACGGCGCGCTGCTCTCGCGGTGCAAGGTTCTCGTGCTCAAGCCGCTTTCAGAGGACGATATCGTCGAGCTTCTTCGCCGCGCCGTATCCGACAAGCGCGGTTTCGGCGACTTGAAGGTGAATGTTTCCGGCGAGCTGCTGCGCTCTCTCGCCGTCTTCGCGAACGGCGACGCGAGGTCCGCTCTCTCCACCCTGGAGATGGTCGTGCTCAACTGCGAACCCCGCGACGGAGAAGTGACGGTCACCCGGGAGATCGTCTCGCAGTGCACTTCGCGAAAGTCGCTCCTCTACGACAAATCCGGCGAGGAGCACTACAACATTATATCGGCCCTTCACAAGTCGATGCGGAACTCCGACCCCGACGCGGCGGTCTATTGGCTGGCGAGAATGCTGGAAGGCGGCGAGGATCCGCTCTACGTTGCGCGTCGCGTCACGCGCTTCGCCGCGGAGGATGTGGGGCTCGCCGATCCGCGGGCGCTGGAGATAGCGATAGCCGCCTACCACGCCTGCCATTTCCTCGGCATGCCCGAGTGCTCGGTCCATCTCGCCGAAGCCGTCATATACCTTTCCGTCGCGCCGAAATCCAATTCTTCGTACATCGCGTACGAACACGCCAAAAAGGACGCGCTCGAAAGGACGGCCGAACCGGTTCCGCTCGCGATCCGCAACGCCGTCACCAAGCTCATGAAAGAAGCCGGCTACGGCAAAGGCTACCGCCTCGCGCACTACGAAGAGAACAAGATAGCCGACCTTCAATGCCTGCCGGACTCTCTCGCCGGGACCGAATACTACAAGCCGACTTCAGAGGGAGTGGAAGCGAAAATCGCCGCGCGCCTCGACGCTGTCAAGGCATGGAAGAAGCACCTCGCAGAAAAGCGCGGTCGCTGACCCGGGTATTCGTCAGCCTCGCAGCTCCTGCCACAAGACAAAGGCGGTATAAACCGC
>CAMOXA010000187.1 GCA_946628745.1 uncultured Verrucomicrobiota bacterium
TCATATCAGCCGAGACGCGGGCAACGCATCCGCCTCTCACGATTCGGTGCGGCGCTTTGACGCGAAAGCTCGCAAGGCGCGTATCAGGGCCGTCAAGCACCAGCTCGCCGTTCACCGTCTCGATGTCCGGCGACCAATCGCCGCCCCACGGCGCATGCTTCGGCAGACCGAGGCCACCCTCGAACCAGTCCCGCCCCTCGCCCCATTTGACAGGGACGAAACGGTAGGTGTAGAGCGCTTTCGGTTCAAGATGGGCGACCGAGACGAATGCGGTCTTGCCGGCAAGTTCGCCGCGCAATCCCCGCAGAAGCCCCGCGTTGTGGATGCGGAAATTCGTCCTGATGTCAGATGTCAGGTCGTCCGGGCGGATGCGACACATCTTTTCCCACCTGATGGAAGTCACGCCTGCTGTCGAAAGTTCGCCCATCGCCGCCCGATAGACAGTTACGGCCTTTGTGATGGAAAGGCCGCAGCCGCCGTCATCATACCATCTCTCCGCCTGGTCGGGAGTGTCTGCGACAAGGTAGAGACAACCCGTCTCGCGGTTCCATGCGAAGTCTCCGTTCGTGATGGCGAAGCCGCTCGTCTGAACGCCTTTCAAGTCGCCGACGCCTGCGGTCGAGACGAATGTTCCTTCGTCGCCGAAATGCTCGCGCAGCGAAGATGCCGTCGCGCCCGCCGAACCGAAATCCATTGCCAGCATTCTCGTCCCGTAGTCGCCGGAGTAGAACAGCGCCACTTTCCCCGCGCCGTCAAGGCTGACGACGGACGGCTGGCCGACGCCCCACGAAGCTGGCGTCGCAGTCTTCACCACGCAGTCCGCGCCCATGCGCGTCCAGCCCCCGTCAAGCGAATTGCTCACGGCGAGACCTACCTTGTTGTTGACACACTTCGCGCCATCGCTCGCCTCATCGCCCGGCCGCCCATTCACGCCAAGATATGCCATCAAATAGCGGTAGTATCGACCATCATGCCAGAATCGGCCGGCTATTACCGAAGGGTCGCAGACATGGTACGAGTCCCACGCAACGCCGGCGGAATCGGCGGGCGCGAGGACAACTGTCTCGCCCGCCAGTTCTCCGGCGGGCGAGAGCGTGGCATGCCAGATGTAATCAACGACAGAGTATGCGTCTTTGTTGCGGCAGTAAAAGACATGGCGCACACCGCCGGCGTCAACCACTGCCGGACAATAGCGGTAGACGCCCCGCCCGTCGTATCCGGTGTCGATAGCAAGCGGAACTTCCACCTCTGCCGTCGCTGCGGCGGCAAAGGCGGACAGTGCTGTAATGACGCAAAGTTTCATCGCATCGTCAGCGCAAGACCAGCGAAAGGCCAAAGGGCTTGCCGCACTGGATGCGGCCGCTCCCCTCGACAATGACACCAGCCGCCCTTAACGCGTCCGCCCCGCCTCTCACGGCAACGCCGTCGACAACAACAGTGCCGATTGCCGTCTTCTCATTTACCGCGCCGTCCACTCGCAGTGTCGCGCCCGGCTTGAGTGAAAGCGACGCTTTGGAGAAATCGTTAAGCGGCATGACAGCCGCGAGCGACACGTCGTCCACAAATATCCCGGAACCGGCCCCGCCGCCGGCCAGGCACTCGATCTTGACAGTGTGCGCGCCCTGAGCGAGCTGGATCGCCTTGCTGGTGCGATAAGGCTCGTAACGGACGGACTGTCCCTCGTTCTCGACAACCTCGACACCATCTATCACGACCTTCAGCGCGAGTTCGTAGGAGCTGGCGTAGTTGCGCGGCGCCTGCCAGAACGACAGCACGTAGTCGCCGCTCGCCGGCGCATAGACCGTCTGGCTTGCCGAAGTGCCTGTTCTGAGGAACAGCGACTGGCTGCCATAAGGCGTCTGGTCTGCGGACTTGGTGAGCGTGCCGCCGTTATGCTGTATCGCCGGGCGCGGCTCCGCCGTCGGTTCCAGCGTCCAGTCGCATTCGCTGGTCCACTTGAAGCCATAGTCCGCGACTTCTGGCTTCTCGAAGTCGCCGTTATTGACGATGTTCTCGCCGAGCGCGCCAAGGATTGCCGTGCCGCCGGCGGCAACGCTGACTTCTGTGCCGACCGCCGTAACGCCGGAGAACGAGAGCGCTGCTCCGCCGCCTACTGAGAACGAATTGCCTTTGAGCGCGGCGTCGGTCACAAAGACAGTCCCGCCGCCCACCATTACAGAGACGTTCGCACCGTCGGACGGCAGGTCGCCGTCCTTGAGCGAAAGCGTGCCGGTGCCGGTCTTCACTATCGAATGCCCGGGCACGCTCTCTTCATAACGCTCGAAACGTATCGCGTCGAAGTTTAGGCTGCCATAACCGCCTGTGCTTGAAAGCTCGATCTTGAATTCGTGTTTTCCTGCTGTCAGCTGATGCGGCTCGCTACGGACCGTCTCGAAACCGTGCGCCTGCGACGCATCGGTCAATTTGGCGATTGTCAATACAGAAACAGCGTCTATCGCAACCGTCGTGTCAATGTTAAGAGAGTAGCCGCCGTCGCGGCAGCCCATGTCGAAAACAACGCACCACATGCCATCTGCCGGTATCTCTATTTCGCGCGTCAGGGCCGCCCCGTTGCGCACCATGGCATATTTGTCGCCGTCTTTCGGCCCCCATGTTCCTTTGGCGTCAAATGCGGCGCCCCTGGTGTACGTGCCGCCGTTGCTGAATGTCCAGCCGGTGTTGCCTTCCTCGAAGCTCCAGTTGTCTGGCTTGTATTCTTCAGCGAACTGCAATGACTTTTTTGTCTTGGCGTAAGTCGGCGAAACGCCGAAGCCTACAGTGCCGCCCTCGGCAACATCGATTGTCAACGGCGAGTTTTCTATCGCGAGGCTGGGCGTCGCCTGGTCGTTCGCCTTCTGGAACAGATCGCGAGAGTCTCCAGCCGCCGCACGAAGTGTGCCACCGTCGATGGTGAGCGCGAGGTTGCCGCGCAAGTTGAAGTAGCCTACGGCGTCGTTCTGGTCGCCGTC
>CAMOXA010000188.1 GCA_946628745.1 uncultured Verrucomicrobiota bacterium
CCGACACGATGTCGAACGCGCTCATCAACATCGTCACGATCATGCTCGGCCTCTCGGTCGGCTCGAAGCTTGCCTGCGAGAAGTTCCTCTCGGGGACCACGCTCGGCATTCTCGCCCTCGGCCTGTGCGCGTTCTGCGTCGGTACCGCGGCGGGAGTCCTCATGGCGAAGCTCATGAACGTCTTCTCGTCGAAGGACAACAAGATCAACCCGCTCATCGGCTCCGCGGGCGTCTCGGCCGTCCCGATGGCGGCGCGCGTCTCGAACAAGGTGTCGCTCGCGAACGACCCGACGAACTTCGTCCTCATGCAGGCGATGGGCCCGAACGTCTCGGGCGTAATCGGCTCCGCCGTCGTCGCGGGCGTTCTCTACACGCTCTGCCGCTGACGGCGCCGCAGGAGAAGAAAGAACATGCTCGACTCTCGCTTGATTGCGTTCGTCTCGCTGGCACTGTGCGCCGCAGGGTGTCGCACAGTGCCCATGACAGGCCGCTCGCAGCTTATGCTGTCGTCTTCCGACAGCGAGAATTCGCTCGGCGCGACCGCATATTCGGAGTACAAACAGAAATCTCCGCCTGCGAAGAATGCAGCCCAGCAGCAGCTGTTGCAACGCGTAGGCAAGGCGATCGCCGAAGCTTCCGGAGAGACTTCGTTCGAGTGGGAATTCAATGTTCTGCAGTCTGATGTGGTCAATGCGTTCTGCCTGCCGGGCGGCAAGGTGGCCGTATATACAGGCATAATGCCGAAGTTTTCAAACGAGGCCGAACTCGCCTGCGTCGTGGCGCACGAGGTCGGACACGCAATCGCGCGACACGGCGGCGAGAGGCAGTCCTGGTCGTACCTTCAGGCTGCAGGTTCGCTCGGTATAAGTCTTTGGGGCAACGACACCGCCCAGACGATATACGGCATCGGTTCGGAGTATGGCGTCATGTTGCCGTACAGCCGAAAGCACGAGAGCGAGGCGGATCTTATCGGCCTTTATCTTATGGCAAAGGCCGGGTACGATCCGCATGCCGCCGTGTCGTTCTGGAAGCGTTTCGGCGGCGGCAATTCGTCTGTTCTCGACGAACTGATGTCAACCCATCCGTGCGACGAAACGCGCGTAGCGGATCTCTCGTCCCATATGGCGGAGGCTGAAAAGATATACAGTAAGTGTGCTTCGAAACGTGGGCTTGGTGTCACTCTTGTCAACGGGATCCCGCAGTAGATGCGGCATTGACATTGGAGCGTTGCCGTTTTTTTCGTCCAAAGAACATACGAGCGCGCCGCAGCGGCGGCGATCGATGCGGCGCTCGCTCCATCTGAAACGCCGAACTCAGGGTCGCTAAGCGAGTCTGCGGTTGCGCGGCGGAACATAATATGATATAATATACGCCAACCTGCGACTGTCTCAGGAGGTTATCCCTGCCGCGGGCGCCCCGTGTGGGGACGCTTTACAGGCTTGGGTCGCTTCCCGGTTCGCAGACAATAACAAGAAAGAAAAGAAAAAATGAAGATCGACAAGGCCGCCATCCGCAACGAGTATCAGCGTCACGACCGCGACACCGGGTCCAGCGAGGTCCAGATAGCGACGCTCACCAAGGAGATCGAGGCTCTGACGGCGCACCTCAAGGCGAACAAGAAGGATCAAAGCTCGCGCTACGGGCTTCTCCGCAAGGTTCAGAACCGCCGCAACCTCCTCGACTATCTCAAGCGCGTCAACGAGGCCGGCTACCGCGAGCTCATCAAGAAGCTCGGCATCCGCCGCTAAGGATAGCCGAACAGAAAGAAGACAAGAACAATGCAAGGAACAAAGCAGTTCAAGGTCGACATCGCGGGGACGGACCTCGTGTTCGAGACCGGGCTACTGGCGCAGCAGGCAGCCGGGGCCGTCACCGTCAGCTACGGTGACACGACCGTGTTCACGGCCGTGACGAATACAGATACGCCGCGCGAGGGCATAGATTTCTTCCCTCTCCAGTGCGAATACCGCGAGAAGTTCTACGCGGCCGGGAAGTTCCCCGGCGGTTTCTTCAAGCGCGAAGCCAGACCGACAAGCAAGGAGATACTCACGGCGCGCATGTGCGACCGTCCGATACGTCCGCTCTTCCCCGATGGCTACTACAACGACGTGCAGGTCAACTCGACGCTCATACAGAGCGACGGGACGCGCGAAGGCGATTTTCTCGCCGTCAACGCGGCGTCCGCGGCGCTGCACATTTCGGAGATTCCGTTCATGGGCCCGATCGGGTGCGTCAGAATCGGCCGCATCGGCGGCGAGTGGGTGATCAACCCGACGCACGAGCAGAAGGCGAAGAGCGATATCGATCTTCTCTACGCCGGTCTCAGGGGCAAGTTCCTTATGATGGAAGGTTCCGCCAGCGAGATCAGCGACGAAGATTTCGTGGCGGCGCTCAAGCGCGCCCACGAAGAGGTCGAGAAGATAATCGACCTTCAGATAGAGATGCGCCGCGCTCTCGGCAAGCCCGACAAGGACATCAAGGACGTGCCGCAGCCTGCCGACAAGATGGACTTCATGCGCAAGGAGGGCGGCGAGGCTCTCGCTTCGGCGCTTCTCATCAAGGGCAAGCTCGAGCGCCAGGGCAAGGTCGGCGCGATCAAGGAGGATCTGCTCAAGAAGGTCAGCGAGAAATGGCCCGAGGTGGACGCCGTCGGCTTCGTCCATCTTTTCGATGCGCTCGAGATCGAGACGGTTCGCAAGAACGTCCTTGAGAAGGGTCTCAGAATAGACGGGCGCGCCCAGCACGAGATACGTCCTCTTTCGGCCCAGGTCGGCGTTTTCCCGAGAATCCACGGGTCGGCGATTTTCTCGCGCGGCGAGACTCAGTCGTTTGCGACCGTCACGCTCGGCACGAAGAAGGACGCGCAGGAGCTCGACTCGGTGACAGGAGGCGATCCGTCCAAGCGCTTCATGCTGCACTACAACTTCCCGCCCTACTGCACGGGCGAAGTCGGCAGGCTCG
>CAMOXA010000189.1 GCA_946628745.1 uncultured Verrucomicrobiota bacterium
GGCGATAGCCGGTCTCGAAGAAAAGACGAGCGGCGGACGCTTCACGCTCGTCGTGGCCCTGTCGTACGGCGGACGCGACGAGATAGCGAGGGCCGCTGCCAGGCTGGCGGCGGCAGGGCCGGTCCCGACGGACGACCCGGCGGAGCTCGAGCGGCGTTTCGCAGGGTGTCTGGACACGGCCGGAATCCCCGACCCCGATCTCATAGTCAGGACGTCCGGCGAACTCAGACTTTCCAATTTCCTGCTGTGGCAGGCGGCATACGCCGAGTTCTATTTCACCGACGTCCTGTGGCCCGATTTCGACAGGGCGGAATTCGACAAGGCGCTCGAGAGCTTCTCGCGTCGCGAGCGCCGGATGGGAGGCAGACTCAAATGAATCCTATAGCCAAGCGCGTGCTGACCGCGCTGACCGTCGCCGCGCTGGTCGTATGCGGCGTTGTTTTCGCGCCGGTGCCGGCGATCGCGGCGGTAGTTGCCGTTCTGGGCTTTCTGGGGATTTTGGAGTACGGGCTTCTGCTCGCCCGTCGGCTGGATCCGGCGACGTTCGGCTTCGTCGCCGTCTTCGCGCTCGGGTCCGTCGCGCTCGCCGCGGCGTTAGCGGTGCTGCCCGCGGTCGCCTTTTTCCACGGCAACATGATGCTGCTCTATCTGCTGGCGATAGTCAAGATATCGGATATGGGCGGTTTCGCGTTCGGCGTCGCGTTCGGGCGGCACAAGATGTGCCCGTCGATATCGCCGAACAAGAGCTGGGAGGGCCTCGCAGGCTCGCTTTTCGGCTCGTGTCTCGTTTCGTGCGCTTTTACGGGCGTGACGGGATTCGGCTGGAGCAAGGCCCTCGCGTTCGGCGTAGCGGCAGCTCTGGTCGGCACGTTCGGGGATCTTGTCGAATCGAAGTTCAAGCGCTGGGCCGGCGTGAAAGACTCCTCGACGATGCGCCTTACGAACGGCATGGGCGGCATTCTCGACATGTTCGACTCACTTCTGTTCGCCCCGTTCGCACTCTCCTGCTTCATCAAATGAATGCGGTATTCTTCGATATGGATGGCACGCTGATCGACTCCAGGGCCGATCTTTGCGCGACTGTAAACCACACGAGGCGCGACTTCGGGCTCGAAGAGCGCCCGGTCGGCGAAATACTCGCCCATGTCGGCCTTGGCGCGCGACATCTGCTGGCGAACGCCATACCCGAGAAAGCCGGCGAGGTCGACAGCCTCTGGGAGGTGTTCATGGCGCACTACGGCGAGCACATGCTGGAGACGGTCTCGCTGTATCCGGGCGTCAGGCGCACGCTCGAAGAGCTCGCCGCGCGCGGATGGCTCATGGGCGTCAACACGGCAAAGCCGTCGTTCGCGACGCACGCGATTCTGGAGAAGTTCGGCATAAAGCGCTATTTCGGCGACGCCGTGATAGCGGGCGGCGACGCGAGCGAGATGAAGCCGAGCGCGGTGCCTCTCAGAGCGTGCGCCGCGAGGATGCGCGGCCACCGCCTCTCGTCCCGCGACTGGATGGTCGGCGACAACTGGACCGATTTGAAGTGCGCCGAAAACGCAGGCGTGAAGTCCGCCTTCTGCTCGTACGGCTTCGGCAGGCTTGGCGATTCGCGCTACACCGTCAGGATAAACCGATTCGAAGAACTGCTTCGCTACATGAAAGGAGAAGAATGAAGATAACTGTATTTGTCGCCGCGGCGCTTTCGCTCGTGGCGTCCGTTGTCGCCGCCGGCGAGAAGACGTACCTCTGGCCAGACGGCAAAATGCCCCACCCCGACCCGGCGCAGATCGCCGCGATGACGGACGTCGCCAGGGCGAAAGGGTTCAATCCCGACGAGTGGCGCCGCCCGTACATCGAATGGATGGACGGCGACGCGCTCGCGCCGAAGACGGACGTTTGCATGATTCTCATATCGGGAGGCGCCTACGCGTGCCAGTGCGATGTCGGGCACGTCCGCAACTGGTCGCGCGAGTTCGCGAAGCTCGGCGTGACATGCGTCAACCTGGTGCACCGCACGCCGCGTCCGCAAGGCCTGCCGATACACCAGTCGGCGTGGGAGGACGGCCAGCGGGCAGTGCGCCTCGTGAGGGCGGAGGCCGAGCGCCGCGGATTCAACCCCGAGAAAATCGGCGTCATGTCGATGTCGGCGGGCTCCCACCTCGCGACGCTGCTCGCCACCAGTTCCCAGACCGCGGCGTACGAACCCGTCGACGAAACCGACAGCATCCCGTGCCACATCAACTGGGCCTGCCCGTTCGCGATCGCATACGGCATGACGGACGGCATAGGCGTACCCAACACGCGCGACGGCGACGCCGTGGACGTCAGGCTCGACAGCGTCTTCAAGTTCGACGCGAAGACATGCCCCATGTGTATGATGCACGGCGGCGACGACATCTATTCGCCGGCCTCGTCCACGCACGTGTACCGCCAGCTCAGGCGCATGAAGATACCCGCCGAGCTGCATCTTTACCCCGACAAGGGACACGGCGTGTACGGCTTCGAACGCGCCGTCGAGTTCATGCGCCAGATGGGCTGGCTCGAACGCGGCGCCGAAGTCGCCGTCATGGACCGGTACGCGAACGACGACGCGCGCGGCGCCTATTCCAAGGAGGCGGTCTGGCCCGAAGGCAAGATGCCCGACGTGCAGAAGAACCAGTGCAAGCCGTACATAGAGTGGCACATGCCGAAAACGCTCAAGACGAGAGCGATCCAGATCGTGTATTCGGGCGGCAGCTACCAGGGCAACGGCCCTGACGGCTTCGAGGTCGCGCCCGTGCGCCGGTATCTGAACGAGAAGGGCATGGCCGTCGTGACGCTCAAGTACAGGACGCCGCGTCCGGCCGCGCCTCTCGCGAAGCACACGACGGCATGGCAGGACCTCCAGCGCACGGTGCGAATCGTCCGCAGCGAGGCAAGAGGCAGGGGTCTCGACCCGGACAGAATCGGCATAATGGGTTCTTCGGCGGG
>CAMOXA010000190.1 GCA_946628745.1 uncultured Verrucomicrobiota bacterium
CGTCCCAGTCGCCGCGCGTGCGTATCGAACAGCGCGTCTCCTTGGTGCGGTCGGGAATCTGGTAGAAGAACAGCGCGATTTCGTTGCGCGCGACCGAGCGCGGTATCTCGATTATGTCCTCGGCCTCGGCCTTGGTGCCGCGCACCGCGCGGAAATCGTCGCGCGTCAGCGTGACTTCGGCGACCTTGCGGTTCTTCCAGATGTGCAGCGAGCGCCATGCGATGCGCTTGAGCTCTATCGCCTTGAGCGAAAACGTGCCGTATATGATGTCGTTTATGTATGCGGTTCTGACGCCGTGCTTGAGGATGTCTCCGGCCGCCCTGAGGGTGCCAGGCCGCGTCGAATCGTAGGCGAACCTGCCGGAGTCCGTAATCATCGCCACCCAAAGCGCTTCGGCGACGGAGCGGTCGAGCTTCCACTCCATCCACTTCGCCAGCCGCCAGACGAGCTCGCCGGCGGATGACGCGTCCGGGTCGACGATCTGCACGTCGCCGAAAGTGCCGTCATTCGTCACGTGGTGGTCTATGCAGATTTTCGGGAGCTTCTCGGCGACGGGCTTGACCTCTGGCGGCATTCGCGAGAACGCCGCGCAGTCCACGGCTATGAAAAGGTCGAACTTCTGCCGCTTGAGCTTGCGGACGGGTATTATGTCGGCGACACCGTCGAGAAAGCCGGGCTTGCCGAGAGCGTTGACGTCCGCAGTCGCGAAAGCGGGATGGCCCGCCGCAGTCAGCATGCGGGCGAGCGCGATCATCGAACCGAGAGAATCCCCGTCCGGGCTCAAATGGCCCGACACCAGGATTCTCTTGGAACCGTCTACAAGCTTCTTCGCCTGATCGTATGCTTCTCTCATTTTATCCGGCATGGTTGGTAATTATATCAAAACGCCGCGCTGTTGCCTATGACAAATTTCGGCGCGCGACCATGCCGCCGCGTGCGTCCTGACATTCCGCCGCAGGCTCCCCGCGCCACCTACTCGGCAAGATCGACATTGAACCGCTTGATCTTGAAATCGACGGTGGCGCCGGATGCATTGAGCCAGCGCACGGCGTTGTATCTGGCGGTGTCGCTCACATGTCCGTGGACGAGACCGCCTTCAATCTTCAAGTCGGCCTTCTGCCAGGTCGCGCCACCATCGTTCGACAGCTCGACGCGCCCCTTCTTGACGGCGTCGTCGGTTTCAAAGTGCAGCCAGACATAGTTGAACGTCGCGTTCTTCGCCATTTTCATGCCGAACCAGTCGCCGGGCCTGGCCGAGAGCTGTTCCAGAATACCGTCCATGACGAGCAGCTTATCGCCGCGCTCGAAGTGCTGGCCCTTGCCCTCGACAGCCTTGATCGTGCCGATTGAAACGCCCGTTGTCGGGAAATAGCGCGCGTACACCCCGGGCTGTTCGCGGAAGGCCGCGCGGGCGCACTCGTCTATGGCTTTTTGCAGATGGCGCGTCGCCGTGACGCATCCCGTGCAGCGGCGCCTGTCCCACTCCGGAGCAAGCGACTGGAAATACGCCTTCTGGCGCTTCTGGATTTCGCGGCCTTCTTCCTTTGCCTTCACGTATGCGTCGGCATCGCCTTCTGCCGCCGCGATCCCCTCCCGCGCCTGTGCGCCGAAAAACGCCACCCAATATCGAATCTCGCGCCAAAGCATCGGGGCTTTTTCAGGCAGGAGTCTCGCCAGTTCTTCCGCGGCGGCCGCATTCGCCCGGCATTCGCGCAAAAGCGCGGCGGCTCCTTCAGCCGCGAATTCCGCCGCGAATCTCTCGGACTCCTCGCGGTAGAAGCCCGCCGTCACGCGGCTCTCCTTGTGAGGGTCGGCATTGTGTTCGCAGAATCTCTCCATCGCCTTCGCCGCGAACGGATAGAGCCGCTCCATCGCATCGCGCCAGTTACGTCCGGAATCGAACGCGCGACGGTTCCACAGCATGTCGGCAATTCCAAAGAGCGCAACCTTCGAAGCCTCCAGATTCTCCATGGGATTCGACACGAAGCCGGAATACGGATACTCGTCGACGCCGTAAGTACGCCCCATGATCAGCTTGCTGCGCAGGAAGTCGTTTACCGGCCAGTTCCACCATATGAACGGCGAGCGGCGCAGCGCCTTCGCGCGCAGCGCGGCCGCTCCCGCGGTGATGTCGCTGCAAACGCCCATTCCCGTCCACATGATCCGTATGTCCTTGTCGGCCTTCTCGCCGAGAATCTGGCTGTACGCGTCCTTGTCGTCGCCGACATAGTCATTGGGACACATGATCAGCGGCGCGCAATCGCCCTTTCCGTCGAGGAAGTCCCGCTTGACGCGGTTGCAGATTTCGGCGTGGAGTTCGGCGTCAGCGCGTCCGAAGTCGTCGAAGAACACGGCGAAACAGCGAAAGCCGATGTCGTACATGGAATCGAGCTTGCGCCAGAGCGCTGCGTAGTCGGCGTCGCGCGCGGCAGGCTTCGCGTTCTTGAAGGCGCCGCCGAGGTGGATCGCCCAGTAGAACTTGACGTGGTTTTTCTCCGCCGCGGCCAGGAGCCGTCTAAAGTCCGCCACCATATTGTCGGGATAGAGTTCCTTCCACCTACCCTGGTGGTACGGATCGTCCTTTGGCCCGTAGATGAAGCAGTTCATCTTGTACCGGCCCATGAAATCCATGAGATCGAGCCGCCCTTCAGTTCCCCAGGGCCGGCCGTAGAACCCCTCGACGACCCCGCGCAGCGGAATGTCCGGCGCATCTTCGACGGTACAACACGGCAAAGCGCCTGACGCCGCCAGCTGGCCGAGCGTCTGTTGCGCGTAGAAGCGCCCTGTCTTCGCGGACGCGGACACGGTGACGGAGTCTTTGTCCACGACGATGCGATACCCCTCTTCGCCGAGCCCGTCCACTTTTTGGAACTTTGCGTCGGCAGACACGGCCGTCGACACGCCGCCCGTCAGCTCAAGCCGCTGCGGGAC
>CAMOXA010000191.1 GCA_946628745.1 uncultured Verrucomicrobiota bacterium
CTCGCCGTCGGGCAGGACTTCCAGCGTGTCGGGGTCGATTATTTCGGGATAGAAGTGGTCTTCCCAGACGTGCAGTCCGTGGCAGTGGGGGCAGTTGCCGGCCACGCCTGGCCCGGCGATTTCTGTGAGCCCGTAGATGTCGTGGGCGGTAATGCCCGAAATCTCCTCGATCCTCTGCCGTATTTCGTCCGTCCACGGTTCCGCGCCGAAGATGCCGTGCTTGAGTTTCGTGTCGCGGCGGAAGTCGACGCCGAGTTTTTCGGCCACGGTCGCCAGGTGCAGGAAGTAGCTTGGCGTGCAGCATATGGCCGTGACGCCGAGATCTTTCATGAGCATTATCTGCTTTTCGGTGTTGCCGGCGCCGGTCGGCAGAACCGCGCAGCCGAGCTTTTCAGCGCCGTAGTGCGCGCCGAGTCCGCCTGTGAACAGTCCGTAGCCGTAGGAGACCTGCACCACGTCGTCGCGGGTGATGCCGTACATCGCCATGCACCTCGCCACTCCGTCGGTCCATATGGCGACGTCTTCTGCCGTCTGCGGTATGCAGATGGGTTTGCCGGTCGTGCCGGACGAGCAGTGGAATCGGTTTATTTCGCTCATGGGCGCCGCGGTGAGCCCGTACGGGTACTCGTCGCGAAGATCCGTCTTTTTCATGAACGGGAATTTGGCGAGGTCCGCGAGCGAAACGAGATCGCGGGGCTTGACGCCTTTTTCGTCGCATCTGCGGCGGAAGAGCGCGACATGCTCGTATTCGTACGGGATCAGTTCCTGCAGTTTGGCGAGCTGCATTTTGCGCAGCTCGTCAACGGGGGTGTAGTCTGGCTTGGATATGGGGTTCATTGTTTTTTCGTGTTGGTTTTGTCGTGGGGTTTCAACATTCTGTCGAGCGCCTTGAGGAGGGTATTCATCTGGGCGGAGGTTCCGATAGTGATTCTCAGCCGGTCGCCGGTCTTGGGGCCCGGGAAGTATCTGACGTAGATGTCCTCGGCTTTGAGACGCGCGAACGCGTCCGCGGCGGACAATGCGGCCGGAGGCTTGGCGAAGACGAAGTTGGCTTCGCTCGGCAGCACGTCCCAGCCGCGCTTTTCCAGCGCCGCGGAGAAAGCCTTGCGCGTTTTCACGACCTTCGCGACCGTCCGCTCATGGTATGCCCGGTCGCCTATCGCGGCGAGCGCGACGGCCTGCGCCACGGCGTCGACATTGTAGGAGTCTTTCACCTTGTAAAGGGCGGCGATAAGATCTTTCGGCCCGACGCAGTAGCCGACGCGCAGCCCCGCGAGCGAATAGCTCTTGGAGAACGTCCTCATTACGATTACGTTGCGGTTGCGCGGCGCGACGGCCAGATGCATGCAGTTGCCGCGCGCGAAATCGGCGTATGCCTCGTCCACGATGACGACACCGGGGAATTTACGCGCGAATGCGGCGATGGAGCGCGGTTCGGCGAATTCTCCGGTGGGCGCGTTCGGGTTTGTCCAGAGGAAAAGGGACGTCGACGGCTCGACGCCGCCCGTCCACTTTACGTTTCTTATCGCCGCGAGCGTCTTGTACAGCGAGTAGCTCGGATCGAGCGAACCTATCGACTCGTTGTTCTCGACGAACGCCCGGGCGGACAGCGAGAGAATCTCGTCCGAGCCGTTGCCGACGAAGACCCTGTCGGCGGTCGTGCCGTGAAGACTGGCGATGGTGCGCGCGAGCGCGCCGAAATTCGGGTCCGGATACCGGCGCAGCCCGTCGAGGTCGAACGTCTTCAGGACGCGGCCGCACTTCGGAGAAGGCGGGTACGGATTCTCGTTGGTGTTGAGCTTTACGACATCCCTGGATTTAGGCTGCTCGCCCGGGATGTAAGCGTCGAGTTTCACTACTGATTGAGCGATTCGCATATCGGGTTCCCGTCGTTGCCGGCTGCCGGGCCGGGCTGCCCGGCTCCGGCCGGCCCGGAGTCGTCCCGGGCCAGTACCAGCCGGGCGCTGGTGTGGCACGTGTGGCGTTTCAGAAGAATGAACAGTATCGATTCGTCAGTCCAGTAGCTTTTTACGGACTGAACATCCACGGCGTCGCGGTCAGTGACGGCGTAGTCGAGCAGGCGTATGTTGTTCTGGAGCGTGGTCGTCTGCCTGAAGAGGCGGCACGAACATTCGTTCGGCGCGTCGGGGTCTCCCGAAGCGATCGGAATGAAGTTCAGCAGATACCAGCCCGTGTTGACGATGTCGACCATCGCCATGTCGCCTTCGTCGCTGTATCGGACGGTGGCGCATCCGCACAGAACTGCGGCAAGTGCCGCGACAAGCGCGCTTTTCATCTGGACGCCTCCTTCGCATTGGCCGGCTCGCGCGCCGACGCGGCCCGCGCCTCGGCGTAGCTTGGGGGCAGCAGCACGCCGGAGAGCTGTATTTCGCGGTACGTCAGCAGATACGGCACAGGAAGCGGCAGGTTTATGCCGGGAATCTCCAGCATGACGGACTCGCGCGTGGTGTAGGCCATGTCTTCCACGGCGTATCCCGCCCCTTTGGCATAGCGCATGAACCGGCCCTGTATCTTGTCCATCGTGACATCGTCGCGAAAAGCGACCCAGGGCGTCCAGGCGTTGCTGCTGGCGTTGCCGCACGCGAGCGGAATGAAGTGGAAGAGGTACCAGCCGTAGTTGGACGCGAGAACATGTTCGCCGGCGATGTTCTTTATTTCCGCTTTTTCAATGGTGAAGCATCCGGTGAGGCAGACAGCCCCACTGAACAGTCCGGCGACTATGGTCAGAATCCTGTGGCACATGGCCGTATATTATACCAAATATGGCGCGGCATATGCAAACGCTAGTGTGTCATAGCGCCACGTAAAGGAAAAAATTGGAGAATCTCCAGTGCCTGCGCCCACGGAATTTATGGTATAATATTCACCGCTAT
>CAMOXA010000192.1 GCA_946628745.1 uncultured Verrucomicrobiota bacterium
GCTTCCTGAGCCTTTCGCGCTCGTCGGCGTCCTTCTTCTCGGAATCGTCGAACTCGAGCGTCTCTTCGCCTGCGTAGTCGACGAACACGTCGAGGTGGCGGCGCAGTACCGCGGATGCGGTCTTGAGCGCTTCGTCGGGTTCGATGCGACCGTCGGTCCAGATGTCGAGCACGAGCTTCTCGTAGTCGGTCCTCTGGCCTACGCGGGTGTTTTCGACAAGAAAGTTGACGCGCGTGACAGGCGAGAATATGGAGTCGATCGCGATACGGCCGATCTCCTGATCCGCCCTCTTGTTGCCTTCTGCGAGACAGAAGCCGCGGCCCGTGCGGACCTCGCACTCCATGTCGATCGCGCCGTCAACGTCGAGCGTGCAGATCTCCTGGCGGGGATTCAGAACCTGGACACTGTTGGACTCGGCGAAATCGCCGGCCGTCACCGTGCAGGGCCCCTGTGCCTTGAGCTTGATCGTCTGCGTCTCGCGCGAATAGCACTTGAGCAGAACCCGCTTCAAGTTCAGAATGATGTCCGTGACATCTTCCGTGCAGCCCTGAATGGTCGAAAACTCGTGATTCACGCCCTTGATTTTGACGGACGAGATTGCCGCGCCCTCTATCGAGGACAGAAGAACGCGGCGCAGCGAGTTGCCGATCGTCCGAGCGTAACCGATTTCGAACGGCTCTGCGGTGAAACGCGAATAGTTGGCGTTCGCCGTGGTTTCGTCCCTCTGGACGCCCTTTGGCATTTCGAATCGGCTCAAACGGATAGGCATGTGTTACCTCCCAATGGAAAATGATGTGTGAGACGGGTTGTCAGCGAGAGTACAATTCGACGATCGCCTGCTCGTTGATGTTCTCCGGAATCTCCGCGCGCTCCGGGACCTGCACGAATGTGCCGGTCATCGTAGTGGCGTCCCATGTCAGCCACGCGCCCGAAACGGGACGGTGCTCGAGGGAGCTCGTGATGGCAATCATCTGGCGATCCTTCTCGCGGACGCCGACCGTCTGGCCGGGCTTCACGATGTAGGAAGGTATGTTCAGCATCTTGCCGTCGACGACGATGTGCCTGTGGGTGACGAGCTGGCGGGCGGCCGCGCGCGTCGGCGCGATGCCAAGACGGTAGACTACATTGTCGAGCCTGGACTCGCACATCTGCAGCAGAAGATCGCCCGTCTTGCCCTGCTTGGCCTTCGCACGCTCGAAAAAGATGCGGAACTGGCCCTCGCGCATACCGTAGATGTACTTCGCCTTCTGCTTCTCGAGAAGCTGCTGGCCGTACTCGGACACTTTGCGCTTGCGCTTCGCACCGTGCATTCCGGGCGGGTTGGAGCGCTTGATTTCCTTCTCGCGGCCGAAAATCGGTTCGCCGAAGCGGCGCGAGACCTTGGACTTGGAACCTGTGAATCTTGACATAACTTAGACCCTCCTGCGCTTGCGGGGACGGCAGCCGTTGTGAGGGACGGGCGTGCAGTCCGTAATCATCGTCACGCGAATGCCGGCGGCCTGGATCGCACGAACCGCGCTCTCGCGGCCGGCGCCCGCTCCCTGCATCCTGACTTCGCACTCGTGCATTCCCTTGGCGACCGCCGCGCGGGCGGCGTCCTGGGCGACCATCGTCGCGGCAAACGCCGTCGACTTGCGCGAGCCCTTGAAACCGGCCTTGCCGGCCGAGCTCCAGGATATCACGCCGCCGCGTGCGTCGGCTATCGACACCTGGGTGTTGTTGAACGTGCTGCGGATGAACGCGATGCCGGCGGGAATCGACTTCCCCGGACGCTTCTTCGCGGCATCGGCCTCCGCCGCTGGCGCAGCGGCTTCCGCCGCCGCCGGGGCGACTTCATTCTTGATTTCTTCTGCCATTTTAAACTACCCCCTTAGCGGCCAGCCTGCTTCGGCATGGCGATTGACACACGCTTGCCGCCCTTGCGGGTGCGGGCGTTCGTCTTCGTCCGCTGTCCGCGTACCGGCAGCCCCTTCTTGTGGCGCAGACCGCGGTAGGACCCGATCTGGATAAGACGGCGGATGTTCTGCGACACCTCGCGGCGGAGATCGCCCTCGACGCGGAAATGATCCTGAATGTACGTCGTCAGCGCGTGGATCTCGTCCTGGGTTATGTCGTCCGCCTTCTTCATCGGATCGACGTTGCAAGCCGCCAAAACATCGTCAGCGCGTTTTGGCCCGATACCGTGGATGTATCTCAGCGCGAAGCGAATGTGCTTCTTGCCCGGGATATCCACACCCATCATTCTAGGCATATTTTTATTTACCTCTTTGTCTTTCTTAGCCCTGGCGCTGTTTGTGGCGCGGGTTTGTGCAGATCACGCGCACCACGCCTTTGCGGCGAATGATGCGGCAGTTCTCGCAGATGCGACGAACGGAACTACGTACTTTCATGTTGTTGTTTACTCTCTTGAGTGGTCGAATGAGCGTATATTATATCATAATTGGCCGTATGGGCGCAAGGGGGTAAATTATAATAATTTTTCGTCTTTCAAGTCCGCCGCTTCCGTCTTTTCCGTCCATGCGCTCGGCGCGTCCGCCCCCGGGAAGCCTCCCCAGAGCAAATCGAGAAAATGCCCTTCGCCGCGCGCGGCGTCGAACGCCTGCCGCGTGATGTTGCCGCATCTGTAGCCCCCGATCTGCCAGCATCTCCATGCCATCGACCCGCGCTCCCTGTCCTCGGCCAGCTGCTCCATGTACCGCTCGGCTATGCCGATGTCGGCGACGTCCTTCGCCCAAAGCTCGACCCTGTCGCCGTAGCCGGGCATGCCTTCCAGCACCATTCGCGCGATCGCCGTGTCGTTCGTCGCCGCGGCGGACTTACCGGCCGGGAATTCTTTCATCGTCACCACTCCGTAGCTTGGACTGTCGTCTACA
>CAMOXA010000193.1 GCA_946628745.1 uncultured Verrucomicrobiota bacterium
ACTGACCTCTTCCATGTCAAGGAAGCGCTCTAACCAACTGAGCTAATAGCCCGAGAAAACGGTGCATAGTATAGCATAAGGTGCGCGTGGCTGTCAATGCGGTTTCTGCAACAATTTTTCGCCGCCAGCCTACACGAGCCGTATGCGCCGCCAGCTGCCGCCGAACCATCTCGCCAGCGTTCCGGCGCAGATTATCACCACGTATCCGACCATCGTCGCCCACAGCGCGGGCATCGTGTTGCGATACGCCGCGACGGCCCAGACAGACGGCAGCCAGATGCCGAACGCGACGACGACCATCCACCACATGACGAAATGGGTGTCTCCTGCCCCTTTAAGCGCGCCGGAGACGATCACGTCAACGGCGTCGAAAATCTGCCAGACTGCCATGAGGACGAACAGCCTGAAGCCCAGAGCGTAGAATTCCCGAAGCTCCGTATACAGCGGCGGTGTGGCGGCGCACTGAAGTTCCGGCGGAACGAAAAGCGAGAGAACCGGCGCGCAGAAGACGACGGCGAGAAGCGAAAGGATCGCGACCAGCGCGATCCCGAGCGCCAGCGTGCGCATGGCGTTTCGATAGGCCGCCTCGCTGTCGCCGCGCCCCTGGCTCTGCCCGACGAGCGTCGCCGCGCAAACAGCGAAGCCCTCCATCGGGGCTATGAGCAGATAATTCACCTTGAAGCACGCGTTGGAAACCGCGAGCTCCAGATCGCCGACCCGGCCTGTCGCGAAAACGAATATCGTGAAAGACAGTATGTTCAGGACCGAATACGCGCCGCTCGGCACGCCATAGCGCAGGATTTTCGCGACAAGCGGCCAAAACGCGGTTCCCGTCGCTCCGGCGCGTCCGGCGCCTGCCATGCGCTCGCGCTCTCTCGACGCGCACAGCGCGAGAACACCCCACTGCACGAACATCGCCGCGACGGTCGCATACGCCGCGCCGGCCATGCCGAGCCGCGGCAGGCCGAGCCATCCGAATATGAGAACGGGGTCGAGCGCCGCGTTCACGATGTTGCCGGCGACATTGACCCAGAACACGAGGCGCGTGCGCCCCAGCCCCGTGAAGAACGACGCCGCCGCCATCTGTCCGCAGATCGCCACCGCGCCGAACGAGACTATCGTGTAGTAGGAACACGCGCGGGAGACGACCTCGGGATTGCCGGACATCAAACCGGCGGCGAAGCGCCCGAGCGGCACCAGCGCGAGCGACAGCGCGCCCGCCGCCGCCGCGACGAGCGTCCCCGCCCTGTAGCTCGCCCACGCCCCCCTCGCGTCCCCCGCGCCGTGGTACTGCGCGACGAACGTGCCGGAATACGCCACGACCGACTGGAAGAACCCCGCCACCGCGAGCGCGAGCATCGAAGCCGGCAGCGACGCGTCGAGGCTCGCCATCGATTCGCGGGCAAGGAAGACGCCGTCCACGAATTGCAGGACGGCGTTGTTCAGCATGCCCAGCGCGAGCGGCCAGGCGAGCTTCAGAATCTCGCGGTACGACTTCAGAAGTAACGCTTGAGAAGACCCTCGAACGCCTTGCCGTGGCGGGCTTCGTCCTTGGCCATCTCGTGGACAGTGTCGTGAATCGCGTCGTAGCCGAGCTCTTTCGCGCGCTTGGCGATGGCGAGCTTGCCCGCCGTCGCGCCGCATTCGGCCTCGACACGGCGGCGCAGATTCTCCTTGGTGGAATCCGTCACGATGTCGATCGTCTTGCCGAGAAGCTCCGCGAACTTTGCCGCGTGCTCGGCCTCTTCGTACGCGATGCGCTTGTAGGCCTCGGCGACCTCGGGATATCCCTCGCGGTCGGCCTGGCGGGACATCGCCAGATACATGCCCACCTCGGTGCACTCGCCGTAGAAGTGGTCCTTGAGGCCCTGCGTGACCTCCGCGTCATCGACAATGCCGTCGCCGACATGATGTTCGCAAGCGAAGGAAAGCTTGCCGGGCGTCGCGTCCTGCTTGAGGAACTTCGAGCCGGGAACTCCGCACTGCGGACACTTCTCGGGGGCCGCATCGCCTTCGTAAACGTACCCGCATACCGGGCATACCCATTTAGCCATTTTATTGCTCCTTTTGGTTGGTTGTTGTGCCGTATAGTTTACCATCATTCGCCGCGCTTTGCAATATGCAACATGCACGGCGTTTTGTTTACTGCTTCGGCGCCGCGAGCCGCTCCAGCAGCGATGCCGCCGCGGCGGATTCTGCCTCTTTGACGCTGCCGGCGACGCCGGTGGCGGCCCCCACCCCGTCCACCGTGACAGCCGCGGTGAACACGGGTTTGTCCGCAGTGCCCTCCGTCTTGAGCAGCGCGTACCGCGGCGTGCGCGGCGGCGTCAAGGCCTGCGTAGCGTGCTGCAGCGCCGACTTCGGGTTCCCGTCCAGCTCCCCGAGGTCCGAATTGCGTATAAGCCCAAGATGGTTGAAAACCGTCTTGGCCGCCGCCATTCCGCCGTCGAGCCAGGCCGCCCCGATAACCGCCTCGACCGCGTCGGCGATCGTCTTGGAATTCTTCGGCAGGGGCCCCGCGCCTTTGTTGCGCCTCAAAAGGCGCGTGAAGTCAGTGCGTTCCGCCGCTTCGCAAAGCGCGGCGGACGACACCATATGCTGGCGCCGTCCGGTCAAATCGCCTTCGCGCGAACCGGGATTCGTCGCGTAAAGCCAGTCCGTTGCGAGCAGCCCCAACACCGCATCGCCCAGAAATTCAAGCCGTTGGTTGTCGCTGGCGGACGGATTGGACATCTTGAACGACGGTGTCGTCAATGCCGTCACCGCCAGCGACTCGTCGCGGAACTCGTACCCTAGCACCGTCAAGGCGCCGGCTCCTCCGCCGCCGCTGCTGGCGCGGCGGG
>CAMOXA010000194.1 GCA_946628745.1 uncultured Verrucomicrobiota bacterium
GCCCAGGTCAAGGCTGGAGACGCCGTATGCGTCGTCGAGGCGATGAAGCTCTTCAATCCGATAAAAGCCCCGGCCGCAGGCAAAATCATGTTTGTCGCCGAACACGGCAAGCCTGTCGCCAAGGGTCAGACGGTAGCTGTTCTAAACTAAACGATTATTGCAGTGTCGGGCTGTCGTGCCCGGGAAAGGTAAGAGTCATGGCAAAGGAAAAGACGAGGAATCCCCGGATTCTCATTGTCACGCCGGAGATCACCTATCTGCCGGACGGGATGGGCAACCTGGCCGGCAAGATGTCGGCAAAGGCCGGTGGTATGGCCGACGTGTCGGCTTCGCTCGTGTCGGCGCTGTATGAATTGGGGGCGGACGTGCATGTTGCGCTTCCGCACTACAGGCGGATGTTCCACGAGGAGACGGCCCAGCTCGTCGCAGACGAACTGAGAAAGTACAAGAGCCACCTGCCTGACGAGCGCATCCACCTCGCCGAGGATCGCTGTTTCTATTATCGCGACACAGTCTACGATCGCGGCGACGGCAATGTAAAACTCGCCCTCGCGTTCCAGCGCGAAGTTATCAACCATTGCATCCCGTATGTCCAGCCAGATCTCATACATTGCAACGACTGGATGACCGGGCTCATCCCCGCTGCCGCACGTCGCATGGGTATACCTTGCCTTTTCACCGTCCACAACATCCACACCCAGAAGATCACGCTGGATCGCGTCGAAGACATGGGCATAGACGGCGCGGAGTTCTGGAACAACCTATACTACAGCTATCCGCCCTACAGCTACGAGGAGTCTCGCAGCAACAATCCGATAGATCTGCAGGCGTCGGGATGTTTCGCTTCGCACTTCATCAACACTGTCTCTCCGACGTTCCTTCGCGAAATCGTCAACGGTTGGCATTCATTCATACCAGATTCCATCCGCAACGAAATCAGAAACAAGTTCAACGCGGGCTGCGCGAGCGGCATTCTCAACGCGCCCGATCCGGCAGACAATCCAGCGACCGACGACAAGATTCCGTTCAAGTACGGACCTGAGAGCCATTGGGACGCGAAGCGCCGCAACAAGCTCGCCTTGCAACACGCGCTTGGATTGGAGGAGAATCCGGACGCGCCGCTGTTTTTCTGGCCCAGCCGGCTCGATCCCGTCCAGAAGGGCCCGCAGCTTCTCACCGACATCACCTACAGGTTTTTGGAGAAGTATGCGGCACAGGGTGCGCAGATTGCAGTGATTGCGAACGGGCCCTACCAGCAGCCTTTCTGGGATATACAGAGTTTCCACGGCATCTCAAGCCGTCTTGCGGTCCACAACTTCGACGGGCGACTGTCTCAGCTCGGTTTCGCGGCGAGCGATTTCACTCTCATGCCGTCCTTGTTCGAGCCGTGCGGTCTGCCTCAAATGCAGGCGCCGATATACGGTTCGCTCGCGATTGCGCACAATACGGGCGGTCTGCACGACACGGTCGATACACTCGACTGGAACGCCTCGAAGGGCAACGGCTTCGTTTTCGACACCTACGATTCGGGCGGACTCATGTGGGCCATGGAGCAGGCGATGGCGTTCTTCATGCAACCGAGAGAAGTGCGCGAGCGAGAAGTGGGACGCATCATGGCGGAGTCTCTGCGCCGCTTCAGCCACAAGGAGTGCGCGCGCGAGTACATACAACTGTACGAGCGCATGCTCGACAGGCCACTCGTGAACCGTTCGGCCGGCGAATCGTGAAGGAGCCGGCGAATTGGAGTTGCAGCAGAGTCAAGCGCCTCTTGCCGAGGCCCTGAACGCGCAGAGAATCAACCGTCTCGCGCACTTTGACGTTCCCGCCCACAAAGGCGGGCGCATGAACAGCGAGTTGCCCGAATATTTCGGCAGGCTGTGCATGGAGCTCGATGTGAACTCCATGAAGCCTTTGGACAATCTTGGCCACCCTGTTGGCGTAATCAAGGACGCGCAGGCGTTGGCGGCTGAATGCTTTGGAGCGGACAACGCTTTCTTCATGGTCAACGGCACGACGAGCGCTGTTCAGACCATGATATGGACGGTGTGCGGGCGAGGTGACAAGATAATCCTGCCGCGCAACGTCCACCGCAGTGCGATAAATGCGCTTGTGGTGAACGGAGCCGTACCAGTCTATATCAATCCCGGCATAAACAAGCGTCTGGGCATTCCGCTCGGCATGTCGGTGAACGATGTCAAGCGCGCGATATCCGACCATCCCGACGCGAAGGCGATATTGGTAAACAACCCGACCTACTACGGCATTTGTTCAAATATCGCCGAAATCGTCCGTCTTGCGCACGAAGCTGGCATGCTGGTCCTGGCGGATGAAGCGCACGGCACACATTTTTATTTTCATGAAGAGTTGCCTGTCGCGGCAATGGCGGCAGGGGCCGACATGGCCGCCGCTTCAATCCACAAGACGGGCGGATCTCTCACACAGAGTTCGGTGCTGCTGACAAGAAAGCCGGTCAATCCTGACTACGTACGACAGGTGATAACCCTTACCCAGTCCACCTCTGCGTCATACCTGCTACTGTCATCGCTCGATATTGCCCGCCGGAAGCTGCACTTCAAAGGTCGCGCGATGTATCAAAAGACCATGGATTTCGCCGACTACGCCCGTGAAGAAATCAACGATCTCGGCGGATACTACGCCTTCGGGCAGGAGCTTCTCGACGGCGATGCAGCGTATGCGTTCGACCGCACCAAACTGTCGGTGCACACTCGCGATATTGGACTGGCCGGCATAGAAGTCTACGACTATCTGAGGGACGACTACGGTATCCAGATTGAATTCGGCGATATAGG
>CAMOXA010000195.1 GCA_946628745.1 uncultured Verrucomicrobiota bacterium
GATATGTCGTGTATGACCGTCTGTTCGCCGAATGGCTGAGGACATGATTTGGAGTCAGCATGGAGATTGAGGGGACGGTGGATGTAACGGTGTGAGAATCGGCGCGTCGTTGGGTTGTGGTTGTTGCCTAAGTTGTAATAAATGGGGAGGGACCCTTTGTGGGGTTGCAGTTTTGGCAGAAATTGGCGTTGATTTATGCAGTTAGCGTGATTTCGCGGGGAGTGCGGCAGCGATGGCACGCCGCCGGCGCCGCGGCAAAAACCGGCGTGCCGCTCTTTCGCATGTACGGCGATTATGGTATAATATGCCCAATCATCCAGGAGCATAAGACATGATCAACACACAGAACATACCGGAAGGCGGGGCGGAGATTCCCCCGAACGCCGTCAGCGTGTACGGCCGCAACGCCGACGCGCTGGACGACTTTCCCGTCCTAAAGGCATTCCAGCAGTACATCGACGCCGAGCAGGCCAAGGCCCACAAGCGCCTCATGAGCGTGTGCGTGTTCTTCACCATCCTGATTCTCACAGTGATAGGCGTGTTCATGTTTATTATCATGAACATCAGCCTCGGCTCGCGACAGAACGCTCCGGTCGCAGACGCGACAATCAAGGCTCTCTCGGACAGCAACGCGGCATTGCAGGGCCAGGTGCTGGAGCAGGCCCGCAAGATGAACGAGCAGCTTATGAACCAGCTGGCCGCGCGCGACGGCAGACCGGCGGCCGACGCCGAGCTGCAGAGGCAGAACTTCGAGCTGCAGGCCAAGCTCAACGCCATAGAGATAGAGCGCAGGCTCAGGGCGGAGCAAGAAGCCGCACTGGCCAAGCGTTCCGCCGGCGAACTTACTCAGGCGGCGGAAGGCGCCGGGGCCGACCCGGCGAAAGCGCGCTCTCTCAAAGCGGCCGAGGCGTCGCAGAAGTCGCGGGAAGCCCGCCTCAAAGAACGCGCCGCGCAACTGGAGGCTGAAGAAAAACGCTTGCGCGAACAAGAGATAAAGATGCACCGCCGCAGGTTGTATCCCGAGTTCTTCGACGAAGACGGCAATGAGTTTTCAACTCCCGTCGCAAGACAGGCGCGCCCGGCCGTCCGCCAACCGGCCGTCGCGCCCGTCGTCGCGCCTGTCGCCACGCCCGTCGTCGAGCCGGCGGTCCAGCCGGTAGCGGAGCTGCCGGACGAAGACGACGATTTGGACGCGGCGCTGTCGTTTATCGACGAAGCCGCGCCGGTGGCGAAGCCCGTCGCAAGCCCCGCCGCCAAGCCTGCGGCGCAGGCGGCAGAAGCAGCCGTGCAGGCAAAGCCTTCGCGCGAAGAGGTCCCGCCGCGGCAGCCGGACGCGAACGCGCCGGCCAAACCGTCCGCCAACGGCGTGGACGGCTGGACGATTCCCATAGAGTGACAACCAACCAAACACCCCATATGCCGTCAAACACCCAGACAAGAGAGAGGATAGCCATCCTCGACTACGGTTCGCAGTACACCCAGCTCATCGCGCGGCGAGTGCGCGAACAGCAAGTGTACTCCGAGATTCTGCCATACGCCACGACCGCGGCCAAGCTGCGCGAGAACATGCCGAAGGGCGTCATACTTTCCGGCGGGCCCAACAGCGTGTTCGAAAAGGATTCGCCGGGCATCGACCCTGAAATCTTCAATCTGGGCGTGCCGGTCCTCGGCGTGTGCTACGGCATGCAGCTCATGAGCCAGACTCTGGGCGGCAAAGTCGAGCCAGGCGAGCGGCGCGAGTACGGCAAGACCGAACTCGCGACAATGCCCGACAACAATCTCTTCGCCGGACTGCCTGAAAGATTCACCGTGTGGATGAGTCATGGCGACAGGGTGGCGAAACTGCCGGACGGTTTTCTCGCCTCCGCCTCAAGCGCGAACTGTCCGTACGCGGCGATTCGCGACGAGAAGCGCCGGTTCTACGCGTTCCAGTTCCATCCCGAGGTCGTGCACACCGAGCACGGTTCGCAGATCATCGGCAATTTTCTTTTCAAAGTGTGCGGCTGCAAGGCCGACTGGAAGCTGTCGGCGTGGATAGACGACACTGTTGAGAAAATGCGCCGGCAGATCGGCGGCGAAGAGGTCGTCCTCGGGCTTTCCGGCGGCGTGGACTCTTCGGTCGCGGCCGTGCTGCTCAACAAGGCGATCGGCGGCAGGCTGCACTGCATTTTCGTCGACAACGGGCTTTTGCGGTACAACGAGGACGTCGCCGTCGAGCGGATGTTCCGCGCCAAACTGGGGCTCGATCTTCACATAGCCCGCGCGGCGGGGCGCTTCTACAGCGCGCTGAAGGGCGTGGAGGATCCGGAGCTAAAGCGCAAGACGATAGGACGCGAGTTCATCAACGTCTTCGCGGACGAGGCGCGGAAGTTCCGCGATTGCAAGTTCCTCGCGCAAGGGACGATATATCCCGACGTCATAGAGAGTTCAAGCTCCGCGAACGGTCCGTCGCAGACCATAAAGAGCCACCACAACGTAGGCGGGCTGCCGCCGGATTTGAAGTTCGAGCTCGTGGAGCCGCTGCGCGACCTGTTCAAGGACGAAGTGCGCGCCGTCGGCAGGGTGCTGGGGATGGATCCGGAGCTGCTCGACAGGCAGCCTTTCCCGGGGCCCGGCCTCGGGGTTCGCGTGTTGGGCGAAGTCACCGAAGAGAAGGTGAAGCTTCTGCAGCAGGCCGACTTGCGCGTCCAGGAAGAAGTGCGAAAGCTGGCGGACTACAAAACGATATGGCAGACGTTTGCGGTTCTGCTGCCGGTCAAATCGGTAGGCGTGATGGGCGACCAGCGAACGTACGAGTATACGT
>CAMOXA010000196.1 GCA_946628745.1 uncultured Verrucomicrobiota bacterium
ACGTCCTGGCTGCATATCTTGACTTTTCGACCGGAGCCGTCGCGTATCCCCACAAAGTAGCTGCCGCCCGCGACGGCGAACGAGCCGTCCGCGAGAAACCCCGCGAACGGGCGGGCGACCCTCACGGGCGCGGTCTCGGCGGGCTTCCATTCTAGAGCGACCGGCGTCGCGCACGCGGCGAAACCGGCGACTGCCGCGATTCCAAGGAAGAATGCCTTAAGCAAGTTGGACTTTTTCATGATTTTTCCTTATATGCCATAAACTCATGTAGCGGTCGAGAGCCAATCACCATTCGAGACGCCGCAAGCGGCTTTCCCGCCCGATAACGATGCGTTACCTGAGCTGCGCCTTTATGTCGGCGAGCGGAACGGTCGCGAAATTGATTGTCGCGTATCCGGCGCCTTCGTAGAGTATGCCGATGTCGCCGTTCGGCAGAACCGTCATGTCGGAATACGCCGCGCCCTTCGGCTCGATGCACACTCCCTCGCTCCATGTCGCGCCGTCGTCGGACGACGCGCGCAGATGCAGAAGCGCGCGGCGGTTGGGGCTCTTGCAGTTGGAGAAAAGAAGCGCCTTGCCGCACCTCATTATCTGGGCGTTGCACTGGGGGTCGGCGAGATTCGCGTCATAGCGCGACTGCCACGTCTCGCCGCGGTCTTTCGAGACGTGAATCTGGCGCCCGCCGCCGCGCCAGCGCGAGTTGATCATCCACGAGCCGTCCGAAAGCTCGACGACCTTGCATTCGTCGCCGTTCTTGACGGGCTTGCCGAAGGCCTTCCACGTCTTGCCGTGGTCGTCCGAGCCGAAGAGCGCATTGCCGTCGTTGACATGGACGAGCGTGTGAAGAAGCGTCCCGTCCTTCGTCTGTATGCCCGAGCCGGACGAAATGAATATGAACCCGCCTTTGTTGCGCGCCTTGCCGAACGGCCAGCAGGGGAAGGCGATGTCGCCTGAAATGTCGCGCGGCCTGGACCACGTCTTGCCGTTGTCGGACGATTCCTGGACGTAGAAGCGATACACGTTGTTGTCCCACTTCTCGGTATCCTCCCATTTCCAGACGTTGTAGAACAGGAATATCTTCTTCGCCTTGGCGTCCACTATGAACGACGGATCGCTGCCGGCCCATTTCGCCTTGGCGTCCCACTGCCAGGTCCACGAATCGGCGGCGGCCGTCCAAGTCTTGCCGCCGTCGGACGAACGCCGCACCGATATGTTTATCGGCTGGTAGACGTTGAGGTCGCCGCCGTTGAGCTTGCGTGCATCGCAAGCGGCGACAAGATCGCCGTTCGGCGCCGTGCAGAGCGCGGGTATGCGGTACACCGCCACGCCCGCGTCGCCGTTCTTCCAAAGCACGCTCCTGCCGCCGACTGCGGCCGGGGCCGCGGCGGCCGCCGCGATTGCAAAGCCGAAAACCAGATGTCTGATGCCGATCGATGTCATAACAGTTTTCTCCTTGTTTGTATTTGTGTGTTTGCGACTGCAATTCGCGGCTTTGCGCCGGACCGCTACATATCCTTCGTCAGCTCCCAGGTCTTGACGAGCATGCGCGGGATGTGGAACGGTCCTTTGAAAATGTTCCCCTTCGCCGGCTGGGCCACCGTCCCGTCGCGGTGCAGGTAGCCGTACCATTCCGGGTATTTCCTGTCCTTGAGGTGTTTCCACGCCCACTCGCCGGCGAGCTTGTGCCACTTGAGGTATTTTTCGTCCCCGGTGAGCTTGAAGGCGTAGGCCGTCGCGATTATCGTCTCGCATTGCGGCCACCAGAACTTCATGTCCTGTTCGTAGCACTGCGGCGGCAGGTTGCGGCAGTCCTTGAAGCTGATAATGCCGCCGTACTTCTTGTCCCAGCCCCACGCCCACGACCAGTCGAGAACCTTGAGCGCAGTGGCGAGAAGGTCCTTGTCGCCGCGCTCGACCGCGACGTCCATCAGGAACCAGCTCGTCTCGATGCAGTGGCCGGGATTGATCACGCGCCCGGCGAGCGTGTCGATGAACTCCCCGTTCGGCCCTACTGTCTCCAGAAGCGCTTTGAACTCCGGGTGGATGAAGTACTTGACGAGAAGCTCTATGGACTGTGTTATCTGTTCGTCGAGCACGGGATCGTCCGAAACCTGCTTCAGCACGTTCGCGACGTTTATCAGTATCATCGTCAGCGAATGGCCCTGGGCTTCGAGCGCCGGCTCGAACTTGGACGGCATCCACTTCTTTGGATTCGCCACGAACTTGCGGATGCGCTTGAAAAGCTCCACAGCCTTCTTGGCCCACGCTTTGTCGCCGCTGGCGAGCGAATATTCGGCGTATGCTATCGCGGCGAAACACTCCGAGAAAACATAGCGGCGCTTGCGCAGGCCGACGCCGTCTTCGGTCACTTCGAAATAGGCGCGCCCGTCCTTGTCGAAACAGTGCTTCTCAAGAAACTCGCAACAACTCTTCGACGCCTCCAGCCAGGAAGCATCCTTCTTGACATGGTTGTACGCATACGCCGCCATCCAGCCGAAACGCCCCTGGAACCAGACGGATTTCGTCGAGTCCATCAGCGACCCGTCGCGATCGAGGCACGTGTAGACGCCGCCGTGCTTTCTGTCGTAGCCGTGCTTCATCCAGAACGGCATGATGTTCTTGAGGAGTTCCTCCTTGTACGTCTTGTTCCACTTCTGCCAGTATTGAGTCTTCATTTCCCGCACCCTTTCTTGTACAGCCTGCCGGGGCGGCGGACTGACGGCTCCGGCCGCCGGCCGCCGCGCCGGCACCGTCTGCTACCTGTAGGCGATCGTCTTG
>CAMOXA010000197.1 GCA_946628745.1 uncultured Verrucomicrobiota bacterium
CATATCTCTACGGCGTCAACACCCGGCAGGAGGAGACGGGAGAAGTCGACATCGACAACTACGAGCCGGATTACACGCTCAAAGCCGGCCAGCAGTACTGGGACAATTCGCACAGATACTGGGTGGAGAATCTGATTTATTCCGACGGCAACGGCGACTCGAAAGTCCTTCTCAACACCGACGGGAGCGAAGGCCTGACAATAACCTCCAGCGTCGCCCCGGAATCGATCGTGGCCAACGGAACGGGATATGTGGCATTGAACCGCGTCGGCAATATCGGCGGCGCCGCATCGATAAACAAAGGCAACACGGGCACGCTGGCGCTGTCTGCCGGCAACAAAAGCAGTCTGGCCACGTATACAGGAAAAGTCGTGAACCACGGCGGCACGATCGAGTTCGACTCTATAGCGAACGGCGGCGCTGCCTCGTCGCTTGGAAAGTCGACCAAAGATGCGCTCAACTGGATATTCGACGGCGGCACATACAAATACACCGGCGGCACCGCCTCGACCGACCGTTCCGCGACATTCCGCAAAGCGTCCGTGCTGAACATCGCCAATTCCGGCACCGAACTGACGATGACGGGCGCCATGGAAGGAACTGGCGATTTCATACTCGACGGAGCAGGCACTCTGAACATTCCCGACGCCAACACGTTCTTCGGCAACAACACGCGAAACGCCATTGTCCGCGGCGGAACACTGTTCCTTTCGACGACCGGCGACAGCGGCTCGGCAAGAAACTTCGCGAACAAGAACACGGTCAAGAGCCTGACGCTGGCGGGCGGCCACGTCAAATTCCAGTCCAGGAACGAAGAGTACCAGACATACAACATCCCGATCTACGCCGAGGACGGGACGAGTTCCGCGCTGACGCTCGCGACGCACAGCTACATGAAAAGCCGCATCACGGGCAACGGGGACATCACATTCAACATCCAGTATGTGAGAACGCCGATATCAAGCAACCTTTCCGATTTCACCGGCAATATAACGGCGAACGGCGTACCGGCGGTGAGCGGGACGCGACCGTCGTTCTACCACGCCTCCTACTGGAACTACCCGAAAACGCGCTTTACTTTGACGGGCGAGATCAGCATGGCGTCCAAGAGTCGCCATGTCCACTGCCATTTAGGCGGTCTCTCCGGCACGGCGGGAACGACATTGAGCGGTTCCGACACAAAGAGCGCAGGTTCCGGCACGGAGTGGAACATCGGCTATGCCAATTCCGACGAAACCTTCGAAGGCGTCATCGATGACTACAACGCCGACAGGATTGCCAAGGGAACGACTTCAATTGTCAAAGTCGGCACCGGATACTGGCGTCTTACAGGCGACAGCACCTTCACCGGCTACACAAAGGTGAACGCCGGTTCGCTGATCGTCAACGGCAAGCTTACCGCCACAAGCGCCGTGACCGTAAACGACGGCGGCACCCTTCAGGGCAAGGGCGACATCCAGGGATTCGTAACCGTCGCTTCGGGCGGCACTCTCCGTGCGGGCGACACCATTAAATCCGCAGATGTCAGCGTTGACGACAATGGATATCTGATAATGAGAAGCGGGCTTAAGCTCGAGAGCGGGTCGCGCGTCGTCATTCCTGTCGCAAGAACCACAAGCGGCTCGCTCGTCAAAATGCAGATCAGCCCCAGAAATTCGCTCACCATCGAAGATGGCGTTACTCTGGAATTCGACATTGCGGAAGCTGGCACGCTGCAAGAGG
This sequence comes from uncultured Verrucomicrobiota bacterium, assembly GCA_946628745.1. Classification (GTDB taxonomy): domain Bacteria; phylum Verrucomicrobiota; class Kiritimatiellia; order RFP12; family UBA1067; genus UBA1067. Next base: position 1,723 of record CAMOXA010000197.1, read on the forward strand.
GAGACTCCATATCGGTGTTCCAGAATCTCCCTGCGCGCACTGGCGATTTCTCCGAGATAGTTCCGGCGACGCCCGGCAAAGGACTCAAGTGGGATACGTCTGCGCTTTACCGCACTCAAGCCAAGTGCGTCGTCACGGTTGTGAAAGACCCCGACTATGTACCGGACATGAATCCTGCCGAAGGAGACATGACGGCGACGGTCCAGGCGGTGAGCGAACTGGACGCATACAACGCGATCGACATAGTCGTGCCGCCTGACGCAGCTTCGGCAGTAGACGCCGAGACCTACAAGAGCTATTTCAAGTACACCTACACAGACAACGGCAACGGCTCGTTCGACGTCGCGATCGCAGGCATTGCCGACGATATAGTGGGGTCAGTCCTCGACTCCACCATCGACGCTCTCAGGAACCAGACGCGAGGGGACGACGGCTGCGTGCAGATCGCAGTAGTCCCCGGGCTTTACTATTGCACGGCCGGCAGCGAGACGCCAGACATCGGCGCCTCCTCCAAACGCGCACTGGCGTGGGGTTCTAGTTGGCGCGCCCCGAAACAGACCGGCGGCAAGCACTATGTCCGCATAGACATCTCGCCCAGCGCGACCGACGCGACAGGCATGACTTCGGCAACCGCCGCGGCCGTATTCGCCGGCGCGGGCGAATCGTTCGCCGCCGCAGACGCCACGCCGCAGAACGGAATTCTTCTCAAAGGAACCGTCGTGCAGGAGCGCGGCTCGATACTGCCAATCACACTCTCGCGCAGCGGGACAGCCCTTTCGGTTTCGCCCAGGCTGGCGGACAACGCGGAGTTCTCGTTTGAATTCGACGCGGCGTCAAGCATCAAAGTTGCGTGCGCCGGCGGGACCGTTCTGGCCGATGGCGACAGTATTTCTCTCGCCGGGCTCATGACATCGGCCGCCGGCTCGACTCCCCTTCTCTCGCCGGCGGCTCCCGGCGAAGGACTGCTGTGGGACGCCTCGCGGCTGCTTGACGGCAAGCTCGTCACCGTAGTGGCCGACCCGGACTACAATCCGTTGC
>CAMOXA010000198.1 GCA_946628745.1 uncultured Verrucomicrobiota bacterium
CTTGGAGATGATGCCGTCGACAATCTTCATGCGGCCCTGGGCGCTTTTCATGATTTTGTCGTAGTCGCCGAAAACGCGCTCGATTTCCTTGCGCGAAAGCGGATCGGTGCGGTTCGCGCCGCCATCCTTGACTTTCAGTATCTTGTCGACAATCTTCTGGACATCGGCGCTGTCGGCCCATCTCAGGTCGTTTTTGATCGCATTGGCGAACTTCTGGCGCATGGCGAGATTCTTGACGGAATCGATGTTCGTCCTCCAGCCGATCTTTATGTCGATCTTGTTGTTGACCTTGGAGATTTTGACGCCGCCCTTGCCGTCCGGCTCGAAACGGACATAGCCCTTGTTCTTCGTGTTGACATAGTTTACCGCGGCGCGGAAGCTGTCCACGCTGAAGTTCGACTTGGCGACCTGCTCGTTTGTTACTTTGCCTGACATTTTCGTTCTCCGTTGTGCTGTTGCTGAGATTGTCTTTGCTCTGAATACACGAACCGTCCCGAAAGGTTACACGCGAATCATCCACGAGCCGTCGATCGTCTCGTCCTCTTCGTCCATTCCGCCGGAAGGGTGCAGCTTCAGCTGCCAATTCCTCGCCTTGTCGACGACGGCCGCGATGCGGACCATGACCGAGTCGAAGTCGAGTTCGTCCAGCCAAAGCGTTATCTGCAGCGTGACATGCAATGTTTCAGGATCAATCGAGATGGTGCCGCCCGCGGTTTCGGCGAAACAGTCGTTCGCCGCCATCATCTGGCCGGGCAGTCCTTGCGCATCGGCGTCTTCCGGCAGCAGACCAATGTCCGCGGCGACAAAAAGGTCGCTCTCGCCGGCGCCGTCCTCTACCGTCACCGTCAGACCGTCATCTTCGAGGATGACGGCCGGGCCGTCCGCAACCGCGCCAAGCCGGTTTCTTAGTTCTTCTCTTGTCATATTCTTCGCTTGCACCGCGCCAGCCCTGCCGGCCGTCCGCGTCGGTCTTGGCGGACGATAGGTGTCGCCAGGGTGTATTGTACCATAATCCGTCGCTTTTGTCACAGCCAAAATCAGGACGTGCGGGAATCGAATGACTGCGCCAATGTTGCATCGACGGCGGTGTTTTCCAAGAGCAGGCGTACCGCGCTCTGCGCTCTGCTCTGCGCTTTACCGCTCGACGCGGATTGTCGCCCAGACTGGCGTCGCGGTCTTGACCCTGCCGCCGTCGAGTCCGTGCTGGTATGCACAGACCGCTATATCGGCGCTCTTCGCGCCAGCGGGCCAGTCGCAAAGCCGCATCACCCCGTCGTCGCCGACGACCGCCGGCCCCTCGCGGACATAGTACCTGACCGCCAGGCCGCTCGTCGATTTCGCGTCGAGTCTCAACGGGAAATCCGCCGCCGTCGCACTTTCAGGCGGCCGCCATTCTATCGCGTTTTCTGCGCCGTGCGTGTTCACCGGCACTCTGACGATCGCCTGCTGGACGCTCCGCCGCCAGTGCGCATCTCCCGGATATACTGCGGCCAGCACGACCTCGCGCGCGCGGTATCCGTCGAATCCGTGGCGGTTGAAGCGTATGTCGAACGTGTCCAGCCCCGTCTTGACCGCAGGGCCCTGCACGACCTTCACGTCGATCGCCTCGCGCGGCATTTCGGGCGCGTCGTTCGCCTCGCCCGCCTTTCTGCCCGTCCAGCGCTCGGGACGCCCGGGCGGTATCTTCGCGTCGAATACGGCTTTCGCGCGAAAGCCCTCGCCCGCCGGACGGTACGGCACCGTCACCTGCAAGTGGCTTTTCGGGTCCTGCGCCACTATTTCGCCCTCGCGCCCTTCAAAGCCGATGACCGTGAACCTGCCGCCGAACCGCGGTATCTGCGTCACGGTACCGTCGGCAATGAACCTCGCGATTGCGAGCGGCAGCGCGTCCGTCATGTCGAAGTGTCCGCTTTCCCGGTCGGCGAGAGGAATGAGCTTCACGTCCGGGTGGGTCTTGAGAAAGCCCTTTTCCTTCTCCATGCGCTCGTCAAACCATTCATAGTCGCCGCCGGCAAGCAGCATCGGGACGCCTTCGGTCTTGCGCCAGAAAGCGTCGTCGAACTGCGGCTTGAAGTGCGGCCAGCTCCCCTTGAGAGAAACGGCGCATTTGATGCGTCCCGGCATCGCCGCCGTGCAAAGGTACGGCCAGTCGGCCCATGCGGAATGGCCGAGAGGCACGATCTTGGCTTCCCCGGCGAGCTCGGCGTGCCCGCTCGCCTTAGCGAGTTTTTCCAGAAGCGCATCGAACGCCGGCACGTCCGCGACGGTGAACTTCTCGTTGAAGCCCTCGAGTCCGGGCGTGACGAAGACGATCGCGATATCCGCCGCCGCGAGCGTCCGGCGAAAGTCCGCGTTGGCAAAGAGCGGCTCTTCAAGCATGTTGTCGCAGCCAACGACGACTGCCGAGACCTTCTCCGTCGCTGGCGGAATCCAAAGGTATGCGCGCGCGGGCTTCTTCGTTTCCCTGTGGGGGCCGCCGTCGACATCGACTCCCCATTGGTAAACGCCCCATATGGAATTCGGCCCGCCCCTGAGTGTGAGCGCGTCGCGCTCGCCGCCCGTCCATTCGTCGCGCCAGGGTATTTCGGGCAGTCCGTCGCCGTGCCAGGTCACAGGCAGCCACACATAACGTCCGTCGATCGCGTTCTTCGGATTCCAGATGTCGAAGCAGGCCACGTCGCGTCCCGTCGCGGCGTCGTGGAAGATGAAGGTGGACTGGCCGCCCCATGTCTTGTCCGCGCCGAGCATGTTC
>CAMOXA010000199.1 GCA_946628745.1 uncultured Verrucomicrobiota bacterium
CATGATCAAGTCCGACCTCCAGACGGGCGCGAAGTTCGGCATGATGACGCTCGACGCGTGCCTCCTCGACCATTACCGCAACGGCTACATCTCCTACGAGGAACTCATCACGAAGTCGCAGGACCCGGACAGCGTCGTTCAGAAACTCAAAGAGGAAATGGGAGAATAAATGCTCGATCCTATTCTTCAGATTCTCGTCCAGAACGGATACCTGGACGAGCAGGGCGCCCAGGACTTGCAGGACTTGGCGAAAACAGAGTCGAAGACCGTCCGCCAGATTGTCATCGACCAGGAGATACTCAGCGAAGACGACCTGCTCGGGTGCATGGCCGCCTATCAGGATACCGAGGCCATAGATCTCGCGTCCATGACGATCGACACCGATGTCACCGAGGCGATACCGGCATCGACCGCGAGAATGTACAACGTCTTCCCGGTCGCGGCGGACGACTCGTCGGTGACTCTGGCCACGTTCGATCTCGTCGATCCCCGCATATCGGACGAGATGCTGTTCACGCTCTCGAAGGAAGTCAAGTTCGTCTTCGCCCGCGAGAAGGACGTGATGGACCGCATCGCCCAGTACTACGGCGATTCTAACGACTCCGTCGCGGACATGATCAAGGCTCTCGGCGAGGGGATGTCCGACGACGAGGGGCTTTCGGGCGCGAACGCGAACGACATAGCATCGATGGAGTCCGCGGCGAATTCGTCCGCGATAATCCGTTTCGTCAACCTGGTCCTGTACCAGGGGGTGGTCGACCGCGCGTCGGACATACACGTGGAGCCCTTCGAGCACGATTTCAAGATACGCTACCGCGTCGACGGCGCTCTGTACGAGATGAAGGCGCCTGACGTCAAGATGGCGCCGGCGATCATCTCGCGCATAAAGATTCTCTCGAACCTGAACATCTCCGAACGCCGCATTCCGCAAGACGGGCGCATCGCCCTAACGGTCGCCGGCAAGCCTGTCGACCTGCGCGTGAGCTGTCTGCCGACTGCGCACGGAGAGTCTGTCGTAATGCGTATTCTCGATCAGTCGGCGACGTCTCTCGACCTTGAGAACGTCGGCCTGCCCGAGGATGTCTACGAGCAGATCACGATGGACATAGAAAAGCCGAACGGCATATTCATCGTGACCGGGCCGACCGGTTCGGGCAAGACGACGACGCTCTATTCGATTCTCAAGCGCATCAACCAGATCGACACCAAGCTGCTGACCGCCGAAGAGCCTGTCGAATACAACGTCGACGGAATCGTCCAGGTGCCGATCGACCCGAAGGCCGGCAACACGTTCGCGAAGGTGCTGCGCGCGTTCCTGCGACAAGACCCCGACGTGATGATGATCGGCGAGATACGCGACCTGGAGACGGCGGAGATAGCGATTCAGGCGGCTTTGACCGGCCACTTCGTGTTCTCCACCCTGCACACCAACGACGCGGCTGGCGCGGTGACGCGATTCGTCGACATGAACGTCGCGCCGTACTTGCTGTCGTCCACGCTCGAAGGCGTTCTCGGCCAGCGTCTCGTCAGGACGTGCTGCCGCGAATGCAAGCAGGGCTACGTGCCGGACGACGAGACGCTGGACCGCATAGAGCTCACGCGCGCCGACATCGGCGACAGGCAGTTCTACTTCGGCGCGGGGTGCAAGGTTTGCAACGGCACCGGCTACAAGGGCCGCAAAGCGGTCGTGGAGTATCTGCGGATGTCGAATCCGCTGCGCGAGCTCGTGAACAACCGCGCGCCGACGCTTATCTTGCGCGAGAAGGCGCGAGAGCTGGGCATGCGCACGATGCGCGAACACGGCATACAGGCCATACTCGACGGCTATACCACGGTCGACGAGGTTTTGAGGTACACCTGATGGCGCTGCAAGCCGCCAGAGTCGCCGCGATTGTCGTGCTCGTCTCGGTCGCGGCGGCGCTCGCGACGCCTCCCGGCAGACTGCCGCTCGCGCTCAGGGGCGTGCGCAAAATGCTCCGGCGCACGCTCTGCGAACCGGAGCCGTCCGAAACCGCGGAGCCTCGCGCGCCGGCGTGGCGCCGCGCCGCGGCGTTTCTGCTCGTGCTGGCCGCCGCCGCCCTTGCCGTGCTGTAGCATGCACACAGAGCGCATTCTGGGTTTCAAGGCGAGGGTCGCGAGAACCTTCTGCGAGCGCGCGCGGGGCCTCATCGGCACGAAGGACCTCGCGCCGGACGAGGGGATGCTCATTTTGAAGTGCAACTGCATCCACACCTTTTTCATGAAATTCGCGATCGACGCGACGTTCCTCGACCGCGACAACCGCATCGTGAAGACCGTCCGCGGCATCCGCCCCTGGCGCCTTTTCGTATGGGGCGGCTGGCGGGCGGTCAAGGTGCTGGAGACGAAGGCGGGCGCCGCGGCCTGTAACCTTGCGCCGCGCGGCGTGTAGACAGCGTGACGATATACTGAAAGGAGATCGACGCGCGCCTCGACACGCACCAGCCGGGCGACATATGCGATGGCGCGATAGACCTCATACCGGCCGACTATCGCATCAACACCTCGATAGACATCGACTTCCAGGGAGAGTTCAAGTAATCCTCGCCAAGAGGGTTCGTCATCCAATCGCAGGGCGGGCGGCTCGACAACCTGCGCGGCCCGATTCTCGAAATGGCGCGCCGGCATTGCGCCGAAAGGGCGTTGCGGCGTACTTGGCCTCGATTTCCGCGTCACTTTACCTGCCACTTCGACCCTGTTTACCTGCCACCTCGACGGCCTCCGGGTGGCAC
>CAMOXA010000200.1 GCA_946628745.1 uncultured Verrucomicrobiota bacterium
TTCGTGTCGGTGCCGGGATGGAACTTGATCTCCTTCACCTTCTGCACCTTCTGGGACTTGCGGGCCTGTTTGGCCTTTATGGACTCTTCGTACTTGAACTTGCCGTAGTCCATTATCTTGCAGACCGGCGGCACCGCATTCGGCGTAATCTCGACAAGATCGAGACCGCGTTCTTCCGCCATCCTCAGTGCGTCGCGCGTCGACATGACGCCGAGCATGTTGCCCATCGCATCAAGTACGCGCACCTGCGGCACGCGTATCTTGTAGTTTACACGAGTGAACTGTCCGATAACCCACCTCTTTTGTTTGGTTGATGATGTTGCATATTCTACCACACATCGCCTCTGGATTGCAAGCGCGAAAGAAATAAATATTCATGGCGGGCCGTCCTCCGGCCGCGCGCTAACGCTTGCCTCCCGCGACGGTCTCGGCCATATTCAGATAATGCGACCGCATCCGCTCGTAGGCGTTTATGATGTCGAGTTCAGCCAGCACCCGCATGGACGAGCCGGGATCCTCCGGGCCGACGCGCCCCAGCTGCGCCTTGCGGCAGTCGCGCAAAAACGCGTGGATGTCCTTAGACTCGGCCTGGACTTCGCGGATGTCCACGACCGGACGCGGCGAGCGTATCCACGGCGTCACCTTGGCGGCGAACGCCGCGACCCTGTCGTGCACCGCGAGCAGGAGTTCGCGCGACGGCGCAGAAATCTCCTGGCCGTGCTTCTTCAGCCGCCTGACCGCCTTCAGAACGGATGCCGCGGCGTCCGACACGCTTTCGAGCTCGTCCGTGAAGCGCAGCAGCCGCTGGGCGCGTTCGGCGACGTCCTGCGGGAGCCGCGTCGACATGATGCCGCCGAGAAACTCCGTTACTTCGCGCTGGACGTTGTCCAGAATCCCTTCGCGGTGGACGATGTGTTTCTCGACTCTCTCGTCCGCAGTCCCGGCGAGAACCTTTCTGGCGCAGTCGAGAAGCTCCATGTTCGACTTGCGCATGAACACCACCTCCTGCAGCGCCTGGTCGCAGGCGATGACCGGCGAAAGCCTGACGCCGGGCGTAAGCGACGACAGATGCGGCTTCTCGTTTTCAGGCTGCTTGATCGCGCGCTCTACGAATCCGGCGAACGGCTTGACGAACGGAAACAGCAACGCCCCGCGCAGGACCGCGAAGAGCGTGTCGGCGAACGCTATCGGCGCCATGACGCCAAGCAGCATCGGACCGTGGGCAGTTTCCGTTACGGCGTTCCAGTGCGGAAACAGCGCCTTGCCTGCCGGCGCGAGCACAGGCAGCACGAGCGGCATGAACACTATCGAGCCGGCCACGTTCGCGATCGTATGCGCGAAAGCCGCGCGCTTCGCGTCGGACGTGCCGCCGACCGCCGCCAGCCATGCGGTGACTGTCGTGCCGATGTTCGCGCCGAAAAGCGCCGCCACGGCGGTTTCGTATGTCACATACCCCTGAGACGCCAGCATCATGGCGACGGCGACCGTCCCCGCCGAATGTATCACCGCCGAGACCGCCGCCGCGCCCAGCGCGACAAGCGCGACGTCCCACACGTTCCCGACCGAGATTTTGCGGAACGCCCCACACACCGTTTCGTTCCCCTTGAAAGGCAGCACGCCTTTCATCATGAAGTAGAAGCCCAGCAAGACCAGTCCGAAACCCAGAATCGCGAGCCCTAGATTGTGGACCTTCTCGCCCCTGACGAAGAAATACAGCAGACCGCCCGCCGCGAGACCGGCGAGACCGGCCATTTCCGGCGACGGTGCGAGCGCGAGAAGCCAGACCGTTCCGGTCGTGCCGATGTTCGCGCCGATCATGACATAGACAGTCTGCACGAGCGTCATCATTCCGGACGAGACAAACCCCACCAGCATCGCCGCAATCATTGCCGACGACTGCGTTATCAGCGTCGAAACGACGCCGGTGCCTATTCCTGACAGCCTGTGCGTAGTGGCCTTGCCGACGAAGTTGCGCAGCTTTGCGCCGCCTACCGCCTGAAGCCCCTCCGAGAGGTGCTTCATGCCGAGAAGAAATATTCCTAGCCCGCCTAGAACAGTGAACAGACCGGACAATATCTCTTTCATCGCTCAGCCCCGTACGTTCAGATCCAAAGAGAAAGTCCTATGCATATAAGCGCGTCTCCCGCAGCGGCCAGACCGCCGCCGACGGCCCGTGCGCGCGAATCGACCTTCAGGAGGATATCCAGCCCCTTCTCGAGCCGCCACGGATAGAACATCCCGTACATCCCGACAATCGCGCCCGCGTACGCGACGTACACGAACAAATCGACCGCGGCGAACCACGTCCCCGCAGGCGGCCGGTACATGTGCGTCGTCTTGAACAGCTCCGCAGGCAGCAGCATCAGTATCCCCGTCAGAGCCCTGACCGGCAGATTCCTGGGCATCCATATGATCGTGAGATACGACAAAACCGCCGCGAGAATCCACACCTCGCCGGGAAAGCGCTTTAGAAGATTGTCGAAGAAATCGATGCCGATTATACTGCATTCATAGGCGGTCCAAAACCAGGCGGCGACAGTCAAAACGCCCGCCACCGCGCCGGATGTGCGGTACCACACCGTAAACCTGCGAACGCTTGCCGGTGCAAACGCCAGCGCCCCGCCGAAAGCGAGGAGAGGAAGTCCAAGTGCAAAGCCCCAAAATGCTATCATATCTGTGTCTTGAATGGAGGTGGGAAGCGGAGTTGAACCGCTGTAGACGGATTTGCAGTCCGTAACC
>CAMOXA010000201.1 GCA_946628745.1 uncultured Verrucomicrobiota bacterium
TCGCGACATCCGGCGGCGGCATGTCGCGAAGACCGTGGTAGGCGGGGCCACCCGCCGCCACGTAGCCGCGCGATTCGCCATTGGCCGTCGGCGACACCCAGAACGAATAAAGAGTGCCGCAGCGGACGAGGAACCTGAAGCGTACTTCCCGCCCGGCGAGCGCCGAAAGATCGCGCCCCTTGAAGACGAGTTCGCGCTTTGTCGAGTCGCCATGCCAGAACGCCGCGCAGTCCTCCTTCGTATAGCCGGGAATAGGATTCCCCGCCGCATCGAGAACCTCCGCCTCGACATATCCAAAGCGGCATTCGGCGTTGACGAAAAGCCGCGAACCGCTGAAGACGACAGGCTTCGTGACGATCTCGCCCATGCCGTCCGCGACCATGCCGGCGAATCCGTCGCGCCTGAGCGTCGCGACGCCGATGGCGCCGTTGGAGTACATTCCGTTGTCCCACCAGCCCCTGCAGTGTCCGCGGCGCCGTTCTCCGTCGCCGCGCAGCCCCGTATAGTAGAACCACAGGCGCTCGTCATTGATTGCGCAGATGCCACCCACGCACGAGAGGTAGCCGGAGTCCCACTTGCCGCTCCCCCATCCTTCCGGCGCAATGTCGGCGTCCTCGCGCGGTTCGTAGGTCTTGCCGTCGCGCGAGAACGTGAAATGCAGCGCGGTCTGCTTAGGCAGCCCCGCCTTGTCGCAATCCGCGTTGTCGCCTGGCGTGGCGTAAAGTATTTCCATGACGCCGAGCATCAGCGACTCGTAGGCGACGGCATTGAAGCTGTAGAGCGAGCGGCGGACGCCGTTCGTCGCGACGAGCCACTCTTCGGGGGGCGCGTACTTTGCGAGGCTCTCCACCTGATTGGTGCACTTCGGCCAAGACCAGTGGCAGGCATCGCCGCCAAACTCCTTCGAAGCGAAATAGCAGCGGCTGCGACCGACCTTGGGACGCCCGTCGCGTAGCGAAAACACCCACACGCCACGGAACGGATCGTAATACATTGTCGAACGGTCGCCCGACATTCCGGCGACACCGAGATTCTCGAAATGTATGCCGTCCTCGGAGGCATAGAGCGTATCGGTCGTCCACATCCCCGGTGCGGAAATATGCAGTTTCCACGCCGCATATGGATTTTCCGCAGCGTAGTCTGGGCAGACGCACCAGGAATCGATCAGATCGTATTCAAAGATTCTGTTGGTGCCCGGAACGACGCCGAGATCGGGATACTCCCACTTCACGCCGTTCGCCGACTCGGCGTAGCATATGTCGCCCAGCCAGTCGGCCTGATACCACAGGCGAAATTTCCTTTTCGTCGGGTCCCACCAAAGCCCGCCGTCAGTGGCGGCGGTAAGGCTTACCGGCCTCTGCGCCGCCTCGGTCTTCTCCGCATCCGTCGCCGCTCTCCACGGCGAAATTCTGCTCGTGTCCGTGACCTTCGGCGCCGCGCCGTTCCATGGAGCGACGACAGGCGCGTCCATCTTGACGGGCCTGTTCCAATGACGCACGACGCCGCGCGTCGAATCGACAAGGTAGTCGTCCACGAAAAGCTGCCGACCCGTGTCGATATCGATCGCAGCGCTTGCGGCTTGAACAGACAGTGCGACCACTCCCAGCATCATGCTACTGTTCATGCCTGTTCCTCCAGATAGGCTTTGATTGTCTTTGCCAGATCCCTGCCGAGCTCGCGGCATGTCTCTGGCGTGACGACAACGCCATTCGCATTGGCGAACGGCACTTCGATCGAGCGGGCGACTCCGAGCTCGAAATCGTAAGCCCTGATTTCGAAAATCTGCGCCCTGGGATCGCCCCATGTCTCCGTCACCGTCACGCGCACGGCCGCCGCCTCGCAGCGCGGGAAGTCGTGGACGGCGAGCCGCCGCCAGTTGTCCTTGACTTCCGCGACCTTTCGCCACTCGCCGCCTGAAAGCACCTCGACGCGGTACGCCTTGGCGAGGGTGCGCGGCATTGGCGCGTCGGGCTTGCGCTGCTGAAGGTCGCTGTTGAACGTGATGCGTACTTGGCCGATCATGGCGGGCTTGGCGAAGTCGAGCCGTATCCACTGCGGGAGCGGCTTCGACGCATCCGACGCCCAGCCGTGCGCTATGTCGAGAACCGGGCGCGAGATGCCGTCGACGACGCTTTGCGGCGTCGCGCCTTCCACGTAAAGCCAGCCGTCATGACCGACGCGCTTGCTCGGATGGGCGATATGGTGGGTCTTCGTGAACCATTCAAGCGAATCGGACGTCCTGAAATACATCCTGTCGCCGGACGAGCTGGCCGTCGCCTTGGCCGTCCGCGCGACATCGCGCGCGTCTTCGTTCTCGATGGCCGGTATGTACAGGTCGTCCTTGATGAGGCGCTGCTGGAGTTCCGCGATATGCCGCTCGCCGAACTCCCTGGGTGTCTCGCCGCGCCTGACGCATTCGGCGGCGGCGGTTCCGCAGACCTGGCCGAGCGTCGCGAGGGTGGACATGACGCGAATCGAGCCAAGCGCCATGTGCGTCGCGCTCTGGCAGCGCCCTGCGAAGAAGAAGTTGTCGAGCGACGGCGAGTAGAGGACGCGGTATGGAATCGAGTATATGGGCAGCGGGGGATGGTGCTTCCAGTAGCCGTCCGAAGTCACGGCCTTCATGCCGAGCGGGTCGTGGGTATCCATCGGCCAGCCGCCGTAGGAAATGCGGTCTGGGAACATGCGCGCCGATTTCTCGTCGTTGCCGGTCAT
>CAMOXA010000202.1 GCA_946628745.1 uncultured Verrucomicrobiota bacterium
CGCCACGAGGCCTATCCGCCGTACAAGGCGCAGCGCGAAAAGATGCCCGAAGATCTGGCGGCGTCGATACCTTACGCGCTTGAATTGGCGGAAGCGTTGCGCATCCCCGTCGTCCGCGTGGACGGTTTCGAGGCCGACGACGTAATGGGGACACTTGCCGTGCGGGGAGCGGCGGCGGGATTCGACGTGTACATGGCCACGCCCGACAAAGACGCCGCTCAGCTGGTGAGGCCTGGAGTGCGTTTGTACCGGCCGGCACGCTCCGGCGACGCGGCCGAGATATACGATGTACAGGGCGTATGCGAACACTGGCACCTTTCGGAACCGGCCCAGATGATAGACTATCTCGCCCTCGCAGGCGACTCGGCCGACAACATACCGGGCATACGCGGCGTCGGCGAAAAGACGGCGGCCGACCTGCTCTCGCGATTCGGTTCCGTCGAAGGTCTGCTCGCGAACGTCGCACGGCTGAAAGGCAAGCTCGCGGAGAAAGTTTTCGCAGGGCGCGAAGACGCGAAAATGTCGAAGTTCCTGACAACGATCAGAACAGACGTCCCGATAGAGCCCGACTGGGAGGCGTACAGGCTGGACGGAGTCGACAAAGACAAGCTCGCCCGCGTCTGCGCGAAATTCGAGCTCATCCGCTTTGCAAAGGCGTTCGACCTCGATGCCGCCGCCGGCTCCGGCGAATACGGGGCGGCCGAACCGGCCAGACAGACCGGCGACGCCGAACCCGCCGCGCTGGCGACGCTGGAATCGGTTCCGCACGACTACAGGCTCGTATCGAGAATGGACGAGGCCGTCGCCCTTCTCGCCGAACTGCAGCGCTGCGAGCGGATCGCCTTCGACACCGAGACGGCCGCGTTCGACGGACACGAATCTACCGAAGCCCACTTCTGCAAGATGGTCGGCTTCTCGTTCGCCGCCGCCCCGGGCAAGGCATGGTATGTCACAGCCGATCTGATAGACGTTTTCCGTCCGCTCTTCGCAGACCCGTCGAAGATATTCGTCGGGCACAACGTCAAGTTCGACCGGTCGGTTCTGCACCGCTATGGCATAGGCTTCGGTTCGACACCGCGCGACACCATGATAGAACACTACTGCCTTGACGCGGCATCGCGGCACGGGATGGACGCCGTCGCCGCGAAGCACCTCGGCTACAGGCCGATACCGATCTCGGCGCTCATCGGCGAACGCGGCAAGGATCAGCTCTCGATGGCCTCGCTCAAGCCCTCGCAAATCCTGGACTACGCCGCCGAGGACGCCGACGTCACGCTACGGCTCGACGACGCGCTAAGGCCACTCGTCAAGGACGCCGGCGCCATGAAAGCCCTTGAAGAGTCCGAGGAGCCGCTGGTCAAGGTGCTGATCGACATGGAGCGCGCAGGCGTCAAGATCGACGTCGCCGCGCTCAAGGAATACGGCCGCGAACTCGACCGCGAGATACTTTCGCTTACCAGGAAGATTCTGGCGTGGGCCGAGCCGGGATTCAATCCCGACAGCCCAAAGCAGCTGTCGGCGCTTCTGTTCGACAAGCTCGCCCTGCCAACCAGCGGAATAAAAAAGACCTCGACCGGGAACTTCTCCACCGACGAAAAGTCGCTCTCCAGGCTCGCCGGCGTCCATCCCGTCATTGCGGACATCATCGAATACAGGGCCTGCACGAAACTCAAGTCGACGTATGTCGACAAGCTGCCGGCTCTAATCGACGAGAACGACCGCGTGCACACCACATTCTCCCAGACGTTCACGGAAACCGGGCGCCTCAGCTCGTCGGACCCCAACCTGCAGAACATCCCGGTCCGCACCGAGCGCGGCAGGCACATCCGCCGCGCATTCGTGGCGCGGGACGAGAAGCACGCGATCATATCGGCGGACTACTCGCAGATAGAGCTGCGGCTCATGGCGGCCTTCTCCGGAGACGAAGCAATGCTCGCCGCTTTCAAGAACGGCGAGGACATACACCGCGACACCGCGAGCCGCGTCTACGGCGTAATGCCGGCGTTCGTGACCGACGAGCAGCGCTCGAAATGCAAAATGGTCAACTTCGGCATCATCTACGGCATTTCCGCGTTCGGTCTAGCGGAACGTCTCAAAGTGCCGCGCAAGGAAGCCGCGAACCTTATCGAAACTTACTTCAAACTCTATCCGCGCATCAAAGAGTACATGGACCGCGCGATAGCCGAGGCCCGCGAAAAAGGCTACGCTACGACAATTCTCGGACGCAGACGGACGCTGCGCGACATCAACTCGCGCAACGCGACCGCCCGCCAGTCGGCGGAGCGCGACGCAATCAACACGCCGATCCAGGGATCGGCAGCGGACCTTATAAAAGTCGCCATGGTGAACGTGTCGCGCGCATTGTCGGCGGAAAACCTGCGCACCAAGATGGTCCTGCAGATCCACGACGAGCTTCTCTTCGACGCACCGCTAGAAGAAGTAGACCGCGTCAAGGAAATCGTCCGCCGCGAAATGACGAAGGCCATAGATTTCGGCGTGCCGCTCGATGTCGGCATAGGCGTCGGGGCGAACTGGCTGGAAGCGCACTGAAATGAAAAACCTCTTCAACCGGCTTCACGAAAGGATGGGCGACTTCTGGTGGTATTCGCTCATGCTCTTCTGCGCCTGCCGCGCGGCGGACCTCCTGAACGCATTCGTCGGCCTGTGGCTTGTCCCGAAGTACGTCGACCC
>CAMOXA010000203.1 GCA_946628745.1 uncultured Verrucomicrobiota bacterium
CGCTCGAGAAACTGAAAGAAGGCGGCTGCAACGGCTATACGTCATACGCAGCCTATGCCAGGATATTCATACCTGACGTAATTGACGATGTCAAACGCGTCTTGTATCTCGACGGCGACACGCTTGTGAACGGCTCCTTGCAAGAGCTTATAGAAATCGACATGTGCGGCAAACCTTTCGCGCTTGCGGTGGACTGCGTGCCTTTCGCCTACAAGCGGGTCATCAACCAGCCGCTGGAAGCGCCGTATTTCAACTCTGGGGTCATGCTGATGGATCTCGACGCATGGCGAAAGAACAATTGCACCCGGCGCTTCCTCGACGAACTCGCGCATCCCGGCGGCCCGAACCATCTGGGCGACCAGGATACCTTCGCCAGACTGTTCCCGGGCGAGACGGCGCTCTTGCCGCCCAAGTGGAACTTCCTGTCGCATTTTTTCCTGTTCTCTTACGACGGCGTGGCCAGAGTGGTCGGCGGGAAGCGCCTCGCGGTGTTTACCCGGGAGCAATACGACGAGGCGCGGCGCGACCCTCGGATATTCCATTTTCTGGGGAACACTCTCGGCAGGCCTTGGTACACCGGTTCAAAGCATCCAATGCGAGAAGCGTACCGTGCCGCGGCGGCAGAAGCGGGGCTGGCGGAATTCGCCGAGCAGACAAGACCGATGACATTCGACTACAAGCTGCAATATTGGTTGCACCGGCTGTTGCCGCAAACGGCCTTTGATATCGTCTGCAACTGGTTGTACAGACTCAATATCCGGCGACTTTACCGCGTGTAGGCGGGCGGATTTACAGATCGAAGTCACTTTTGGGTTCGCCCCAGATTTTCAGCTCGTCGATGGTGAACGCCGATCTTGGCTCGGAACCTTTGCTTTCGATCGTATTGGGCAACCCGAGCGTGAAGGGTTGGGCTGAAAGGACCGCTTCGTCGATTCGTCCGTCGCGGTACTTGACCATTCCGTCGAGCACCTTGCCGTCGATATATGTCGTCAGCGAGTCTTCGGTCCATGAAAAGGCGTAATGGTGCCAGTCGGACGCGTCGCCGACGACTTCCGAATATTTATACCCGCGGCCGAACGAACCGCCCTTGTGGTAGCTGAAGCCGAAACAGCGGACGTTGAATCCGCCGCATCCCTCGCCGTTGTTCGAGGAATATTCCACTGTGAACCAATAGCGTGGCGAGCTCATTACGATAAATCTCGGGTCGCAGTCGCCGTAGTATTGGTTGCGGGGTTCAATCTTCGCCCAGAACTCGATGCAGCCTTCCTTGCGCAGTGTTCCGGCGGGAATGGTGAAGTAGCCGGCGCTGCCGCCTGCCGGAACTCTGACGGCGCCGTTGACTTTGCCAGGCACGAACTCGTGGGAGAGGACGGTTCCGCCAGGGCCGGCCTTTGGCGAGGTGATGGACTGGACGTCGTCGAACGTGCAGTGAAAAAGAAGCGCAGGGTCGCCGGCTGCGCAAGGCGAAACGCGGCGCTTGGCAAACTCGATGGTTCTGAAGCCCGTGCGAGGAATCTTCAGTTCGCCAAGAATAGATTTGATAGCGAACGCGTCGTTCGCGACCGTCATCGCGAACTTGTCGTTGTTCGCGAGCTCGACTTTCGCCGCGCCTTCAGAGCCGGAGAACGCCAGCGATTTGACGATGGCCGGGTCAAGCGAAAGCTCCGGCGCGAAGAGCGTGGCGCCGGTTATACTATCGGTCAGGAATACGCCTTTGATGGTCGAGCCGTCCTTGAGAGAAGCAGTCGCCGCGACCTCGTAAACGTCTTCAGCAGCTGCGGGCGCGGCGGGCTCTGCGGGCGCGGTGAGCTCTGCGGGCGCGGTGGGTGAGACGGTTTCGCTGTTCGCGGAGCATACGGCAGCAGCGGCGACAAGCATGGCAAAGAAGGTGTTGTGTATCATGGTTTTCCTCCAAGGTTGATTGATATTATATCGCAATCCGGCGGCAACGGTCAAGCGCGGCATTGCGTTTGCGTTTTTTAGGTTAAAATCAAGTTTACTTCTGGAAGCGGCGCTTTGCGCTGATTGTTTTCATCACACGGAGATGCGCGAATATGGTATAATACGTGCGTAAAGGGAAAGGACGGATTGACGATGACCTACGACACAATGCTGGAGGGGGAGAATTTAAGCCGTGTAGAATGTGTAGAAGATGCCGGTAGGGAGCGAACTCCGGTCGCGCCGCAGAAGGAGGGTTGTTTTAGCCACAAAGTGCACAAAGGACGCGGTGTTGCCGTCGTTCTGTCTCTTCTTGCCGCGCTTTGCATTGGCGGGTGTTGGTTTGCTAAGTCTCCATCATCGCACGGAATACGGGAGGGTAAGGATTACACTCGCCCCAAGCATGGAGACGTTAAGACGTTGACGCTCCCTGGTGGCGCGATGATGGAGATGATCTATGTCGCCCCGGGATCGTTTATGATGGGCAGTCCGTCTTCTGAGGATGGACGCGACGATGACGAGACGCAACATCGCGTGACGCTGACAAAAGGATTCTGGCTCGGCAAGTACGAGGTGACTCAGAACCAGTGGCAAAGCGTGATGGGGAGCAATCCATCGTGTTTCAAGGGAGACAACAATCTGCCGGTCGAAAATGTGTCCTGGGATGATTGCCAGATGTTTATCGCGAGAGTAAACAACAAACTTAATTGCGGCGCGCGCCTTCCAACAGAGGCGGAGTGGGAGTATGCCT
>CAMOXA010000204.1 GCA_946628745.1 uncultured Verrucomicrobiota bacterium
GGGTCGCGCTCACCAAGGCGATCGGCGACAAGTGCCAGCTCGTCGGCGACGATCTTTTCGTGACCAACGTCAAGTACCTCGAAAAGGGCATCAAGCTCGGCGCGGCCAACTCGATTCTCATCAAGGTCAATCAGATCGGTTCGCTCAGCGAGACGCTTGACGCCATCGAAATGGCGCATCGCGCCGGCTACACGTCCGTCACGTCCCACCGCTCCGGCGAGACCGAAGACGCGACAATCGCCGACATCGCCGTCGCGACCAATTCCGGTCAGATCAAGACGGGCTCGATGAGCCGCACCGACCGCATCGCCAAGTACAACCAGCTCCTCCGCATCGAGGAAGAGCTTGGCGCCAAGGCGGTCTACGGATACAAGAAGGTGAAGTAAGCCTTCGGCTTCTATGGACATATTTCTGTTCATAGACGCGCTGGGATGGGATGTCGTCGGGAGCAGCGGCTACCTTGGCGACATCCTTCCTTTTCGCCGCGAGGCGACGATGCAGTTCGGCTATTCGTGCAGCGCGATACCCACCATACTCTCGGGCGCGCGCCCGGCCGAGCATGGCCATCTAGGTCTGTTCGAATATGCTCCGGACCGCTCTCCGTTCAAGCGCGTCGCTGCGTTCATGCGGCTTCTCAGGCCCAAATCCCTTTGGAACCGCGGCAGGGTGCGTGGATGGCTGTCGAGAGCCGTGAAGCGGTTCCTCGGCTTTACCGGCTATTTCCAGCTGTATCAGATGACGGCGGAAAAACTGCCGTACATGGATTATTGCGAGAAGCGCAATCTTTTCGTTCCGGGCGGGATGGAGGCGGTGGCGAACCTTGCCGACGAGCTGCGCCGCGCCGGGATTTCACACCACATTTCAGACTGGCATCTGGGCGACGAGCGCAATCTGGAAATCGGCATCGCCAAAGCGAAGGCCGGCGTCGATTTCATTTTCCTCTACACTGCGGAGCTCGACGCGCTCAGACACGACAATGCGACGCCTGACGCGTTCGCCAAGGTCGAAGAAAAACTCGCCTGGTATCGCGAGCGGATACTCCGTCTCGTGGAGGCCGCCAAGTCGTCCGGCAAGCCGTGGACGCTGACGGTGTTCTCCGATCACGGCATGACGCCATTGACCAAGACCGTCGATTTGAAGTCCGCAGTGGAGGCGACAGGCCTTGTCTTCGGCCGCGACTACGGCGCGTGCTACGATTCGACGCTCTTTCGCGTGCACTACCTTGTTCCCGGCGCGAAGGAAAAAATCCGCAAGGCGCTGGCGCCGTTCGCCGGCGACGGACATTGGCTCGACGAGAATGAAGAGCGCCGGCACGGCATTTGGCGCGCCGACAGATGTTTCGGCGACGAGCTTTTTCTTGTAAACCCGGGGGTGCAGATCGTGCCGAGCGACATGGGGCTCAAGCCGTTGAAAGGCATGCACGGTTTCGATCCGGACGACATCCATTCCAAGGCGGCGATCATGTCGACGAAGCCGCTGCCGGACTGGGTCCACGGGGTGTATGATTATTTCAGACTTATGAAAGAGTCAATAGACAGCATGGCAGGTTGCAGATGAAACCAGAAATACTTTCCAGAATGCAGACGGAGGTCGGTGCGTCGGCGCATCAGATTTCCGCAGTAGAAAAACTCCTCGCCGACGGCGCGACGGTTCCGTTCATAGCGCGCTACCGCAAAGAGGCGCACGGCAACCTCGACGAAGTGGCGATAGGCAAAATACAGGAGCGGCTCGCTTATTATTCGGAACTCGAATCGCGCAAGGAAACGATTTTGAAGTCCATCGCCGATCAGGAGAAGCTCACGCCGGAGCTTGAGAAGAAGATACGCGAGTGCTATCAGAAGTCGGCTTTGGAAGACCTCTACCAGCCCTACAAGCCGAAGCGCCGCACCAGAGCGCAGATCGCCAAGGAGAAAGGTTTCGAGCCGCTGGCGGATTCGCTGTGGAACGGCGACGAGGCGGCGGCGGAGGCGCCCGCCGAGGATTTGCAGTACGCGCGCGACATAATCGCGGAGCGTGTGGCGGACATGGCTAACGTGCGCGGATACGTCCGCCAGCTTTTCGCGACGAAGTCCGTCGTGAAGAGCGAGGCGGCCTCGCCCAAACCCGCGGAGCCTACGAAGTTCGAGCAGTACTACGACTACTGCGAACCGATAGCCGAGATGCCGTCGCACCGCTATCTGGCGATACGCCGCGGACAGAAAGAAGGCGTTTTGTGGGTCAAGCTCGAACTGGACAAAGAGCTGGCGACCGGGGGCATCATGGAGCTTGTCGAGAAGGAGGCGCCGGGCTGCGCGAACCCGAAGTGCCGCGCCGAAATGGAAACGGCGGTTGAAGACGCGTACAAGCGTCTGCTCGCTCCGTCGTGCGAAATCGACGTTACCGTCGACAAGAAGATGGAAGCCGACCGCGCGGCGGTCGAAGTCTTCGCCGAAAACCTGCGGCATCTGCTTTTGGCGGCGCCTCTCGGCGAGAAAGCCGTTCTCGCCATAGACCCCGGCATACGCACGGGCTGCAAAGTCGCGATGATGGATGCGACAGGCAAGTACCTCGGCAAAACAGTCATATTCCCGCAGCAGAAGCCGGAGGAGTCCGCCAAGACGATTGCGCTTATCGTCAACAAGTACCGTCCCGAGGCAGTCGCGATAGGCAACGGCACTGCGGGTCGCGAGACGGAGACATTCGT
>CAMOXA010000205.1 GCA_946628745.1 uncultured Verrucomicrobiota bacterium
GGGCGGGCGCATGGTTTCGGCCGGCTATCTGCGCGGCAAGGTGGTGCTGCTCGACTGCCGCGATTACGCCGACCCTGCCGCCGAACCGGCGCTCAAGAGGCTTCAGACGCTTTGGACCACGTACAAGACGAAGCCGTTCATCGTGCTGGGCAGCCATCGCGGCAAGGCCGGGCGCGAGAAGGTCCGCGCGGTCATGGACAGGCTCGGCATCACCTATCCGGTCTACGCCGGCGCGAAGCTGAAGGGGGGCGAGTTCGCGGAAAAAGAGGACGGCGGCGCCAATATGATGTATGTCGTCGATTCGACCTGTTCGCGGCGCCTTTACGCGGGCCTGGACGACAGGGCCGTCGCGGGCGTCGCCGGCAACGCGATATTTGCCGCGCGCATGCCGTCGAACGCGAGACAGTGGAAGTTCCTTCTCGACTACGAAATCGAGAATTTGCCGGGCCAGGCGTACCTGCGGCTTAAGGACCTGTTCTCGTCGGCGAATTCCGCCGTCCTCACCGAAATGCGCTCGAAGTATCCGGACGACGCCCAACGCTACAGGAAAGCCTACGGGAAAATGGGCGACGACGGCGACGTGCGAAAGCTCTCCAAACTCGTCGAGCTCGCAAGGCTCGTCAAAGACCGCGATACCGATTCCGCCGCGGCGAAGCGCATAAGGCCGGAACATCTCGACCGCGTGGAGGACAAGTACGAAGATCTCAAAAAAAGCGCCAACCCGTACATCGTCCAGGAGGCGAAGAACGCCCTCGGCGACATAATGTTCGCGAAGGCCGCTTTGAAGAACAGGAAATAAAAGGAGGAAACAGATGAAGGCAACAATCATGGCGGCTGCGGCCGCGGCATCGCTCGCGGTTTCGGCCGCGTCGTGGAGTCTGGACGAGTCAAGATGGTACTCGGGGCCGAAGCTCACCGCAGCGGACCTCGCGGACAAGGTCGTTTTCGTCGACATGTGGGGCGTCAACTGTCCGCCCTGCCGCGCGCTTCTGCCGCAGATGCAGAAATACTGGACCAGTTTCAAGAACAAGAATTTCGTGTTGATCGGTTCGCACTGCCAGGGCCGCAAGGAGGCCGAGGTCGCCGAACTCGTGAAGGAAAACGGACTGACTTATCCGATCTACGATTGGGCCGGGCTCGCGGAAGGCGCGCCGAAGAATCCGACGGGCGGCCTGCCGTTCATGTATGTCGTCAACCACCGCGGCAAGGTCGTCTACGCCGGACAGAGCCACCAGGCGGCCATAACCGCCGCGCAGGAGGCGATGCTTATGGTCGGCCAGCCGCCGTCGCTGACGGGCATGATGGACTTCGACAAGAAGAGTCCGTACCGCGGCATAGACAAGCAGCTCGTCCTCGGCAAGAATATCTCGAGCGTGCTGAAGCGGCTCGAGGGGGACGTGAAGAAGGCGAACGCGAAATCGGCCACTCCCGCCCAGAAGGCCGCGGCCGAGGAGGCCGCGAAGATTCTCGCGGCGGTCGGCGAGGGGCGCGAAGAAGTCATCAAGGAAATCGAACAGAAGAAGGATACGAATCCCGAAGAAGCCCTCAAGTACATGAAGCTCTTTATGAAGACGTTCCCGAAGGAAGGCGCCGCCTACAAGGCGCAGATACCCGAAATGACGGCGAAGGTAAAAGAATGGAAGGCCGCCGAAAAGGCCGCCGCCCAGCAGAAGAAGTGATTTTATGCAGAACATAACTGAAATACTCGAGCGCAACGCCAGGGAGTGGCCGAACGACGTCGCGCTCGTCGAGATCAATCCGCAGGAACTGGAATCCCGCCACACCACGTGGCGCGAGTATTCGCTCGTCGAGGGCTCGCCTATCGAAGCGTTCAGGAGCGAGACGACCTGGGCGCAGTTCAACGAGAAGGCGAACCGCTTCGCGAACTTTCTGCTCTCTCGCGGAATGAAGCGCGGCGAGAAGGTCGCCATATTGCTGATGAACTGCCTGGAGTGGCTGCCGATATACTTCGGCGTGCTCAAGGCGGGCTGCATGGCCGTGCCGATGAACTTTCGCTACACGGCCGATGAGATACGCTACTGTCTCGATCTGGCGGACGCCGACGTGCTGGTGTTCGGTCCGGAGTTCATCGGCCGCGTGGAGGAAATCGTCGACAGGACGCCGCGGCTCAAGATGCGCCTCTATGTCGGCGGGGACTGCCCGAGTTTCGCCGAGAGCTACTCGAACCTCGTCTCGTACGCCTCGTCCCGCGCGCCGGCGATTCCGATCAAGGGCGACGACGAAGCGGCGATATATTTTTCGTCCGGCACGACGGGCTTTCCCAAAGCGATCGTCCTGCAGCATCACTGCCTGGTGCACAGCTGCCTCGTCGAACAGAACCACCACGGCCAGACGAAGGACGACACGTTCCTTTGCATTCCGCCGCTCTATCACACCGGCGCGAAAATGCACTGGTTCGGCAGCTTCCTGGTGGGCGGCAAGGCCGTGCTGCTGAAGGGCACCCGGCCCGAGTGGATCCTGAAGGCGGTCAGCGACGAGCACTGCACCATCGTGTGGCTGCTGGTGCCCTGGGCGCAGGATATCCTGGACGCCATCGACCGCGGGGACGTGAAGCTGAGCGATTACCAGCTCGACCAGTGGCGGCTCATGCACATCGGCGCGCAGCCGGTGCCGCCGTCCCTGATCAAGCGCTGGCTCGGCGTTTTCCCGCATCACCAGTAC
>CAMOXA010000206.1 GCA_946628745.1 uncultured Verrucomicrobiota bacterium
CGCGGCTGCGCTCCGCTTCCACCAGCCGCGTGCGCGGCGGCGGCCGGTGCGTCCGCCCCTCGGCTTTCCGGACCTTCTCGCGACCTTCTTTCTCGGTTTCACGCCCGTATTATACCACAATCCCCGCCGGACGGTAAACCTCGCGGCGCCTGCGGACTGAACCCGGGCGGGAGAGGCGCTTCAAACGAAAGCCTCCCGCCCGTCCGGGGATGGATGAATGAGAGCCTGAGCGAATGCAGAAAAAGCCGCGCCGCACGATGCGCACCGTACTTCACGTCGCCCGCGACCGGATGGCCCGCCTCGGAGAAATGGACGCGTATCTGGTTCTTGCGTCCGCTCTTTAGCGCGACCTCCACGACCGTGTCCCCGCCGATCATCCCCAGTTTGCGCCACTCTGTCCTGGCCTGCTTCGCCCCGGGCGCGCCGGGCGCGACGGAGCGGACGCGGTATCCGTCGCGGTCTTCCTTGAGCCAGCTTTCAAACACTCCGCTATCGCCGTCCATGCACCCTTCGACCACCGCGACGTACGTCTTTTCGGTCAGCCGGTTCCAGTCGCTGCGGAACTTTTCGGCGACTTCCTCCGACTTCGCGAACATCATCACCCCGCTCGTCTCGCGGTCCAGCCTGTGCACGAGCCACACCCTAAGACGGCTTTTGGCCTGGCCTTTGCGCAGGTGTACGTTGAGAAAGTTCTCGACCGTCTGCTGGGTTTCGCGCGCGATTCTGCCGGCGACCTTCGTGTGTGTCGTCAGAAGGCCGCACGGCTTGTCGACGACAATCACATCGCGGTCCTCGTGGAGGATTTCGAACGGCAGTCTCCTCTTCATGGCGGCCTCCCCTGCAAAGCGGCAGGTCCGGCTCGCTCGAACCGGACCTGCAGTCTTTATTTGTTCTTGTGGCGCTGAGCCTTCATACGCTTGTCGTATTTATGCTTCGACATTTTTTTGCGCCTTTTCTTTTTGATGGAACCCATGGTTTACTCCTTCGTTGTTTTTCGGCTAGCTGGGCCGTTTTCTGATCAGAAAATTATCTTGTTGAGCGGCAGTTCGATGATTCCCGTCGCGCCGTGCTTTCTCAGCTGGGGTATCAGATCCCTGACGAGACGCTCCTCGACGACGGACTCCACCGCGTACCATTCGCCGCCGTGCAGGCTGTTGACCGTCGGCGCGTGCAGGGCCGGCATGACGCCGACGACCTTCTCGAGCGTCTTCTTGGGCGCGTTGCACTTCAAGAGCACGCGGCGCTGCGCTTCAAGCGCACCGGTGAGCAGCATCTTCAACTGTTCGAGCTTCGCGCGCTTGGCGCTGTTCTTCCAGCTCTTCTTGTTGGCGATGAAGCGCGTGGTGGACGTCAGAATCGTGTCGACTATCCTGAGGTTGTTGGCCCTGAGCGAACTGCCCGTCTCGGTCAGATCGACTATGGCGTCGACGAGTTCCGGCGCCTTGACCTCGGTCGCGCCCCAGCTGAACTCGACATCGGCCTTGACGCCGTGCTTCTTGAGATACCTCTTCGTCAGCCCTATCGCCTCGGTCGATATGCGCTTGCCCTGAAGATCCTTTACCGTCTTTATCTTGGAGTCGTTCGGCACGGCGAGAACCCAACGCACCGGATTGGACGTCGCCTTGGAGTAGTTCAACTCGCATATCTCCTCGACGTCGCTGCCGTTCTCATACACCCAGTCGTAGCCGCATATGCCCGCGTCAAGGAGGCCGAGCTCCACGTAGCGGCTCATTTCCTGCGGCCTGAGAAGGCGACACTTGATCTCATCGTCGTCGATGGACGGTATGTAACTGCGGCTGGAGCAGGAGACGTTGAACCCCGCGCGCTTGAAAAGCGCGAAGGTCGACTCCTGCAAACTGCCTTTCGGTAAACCTAGTACTATTGCCATTGATTCGTCTTTTTTGTGAAAGAGTGGCGGAAAGTATATCATATTCCCCCCCGCTCTGTCTAGTGTCCATTGCTTGCCCGCATTGGAAACGACGCGGCATTGCACCCGGGGCGCCTGGTCGAAGAGGGCCATCGAACACCGCCAATCCTGCATTGCGACTGGTGCCGAACTGCCGCCATATACGCCGCCTATGGCTGCGGCAAAGAATTACCGATTGCCGCTTCCAGGCCGCGGCGTGGTATAATACTCGCGTCTTTTGGCACAACAAGGAGACTCTTATGAGCGACCGACAGGAACTGAACCGCAACCTTGCGCAGATGCTCAAGGGCGGCGTGATAATGGACGTGACAACGCCCGAACAGGCGAAAATCGCCGAGGCCGCCGGCGCATGCGCCGTCATGGCGCTCGAACGCATCCCCGCCGATATCCGCTCGGCCGGCGGCGTCTCGCGCATGAGCGATCCCGCGATGATCAAAAGCGTCCAGGCGGCGGTCTCGATTCCCGTTATGGCGAAATGCCGCATCGGACACATCGCCGAGGCACGGATACTCGAAGCGATAGAAATCGACTACATCGACGAGTCGGAGGTCCTCTCGCCCGCCGACGACACGCGGCACATCGACAAGACGAAGTTCGCCGTGCCGTTCGTCTGCGGCGCGCGCGACCTCGGCGAAGCCCTGCGCCGCATTGGAGAGGGCGCGACAATGATCCGCACGAAAGGCGAGCCTGGTACGGGCGACGTGGTGCAGGCCGTCCGCCACATGCGCAAGATGCAGAGCGAAATCC
>CAMOXA010000207.1 GCA_946628745.1 uncultured Verrucomicrobiota bacterium
GTCGCCGAGATGAACGCCCGGGCCGCAGGCGGCGATTCCGGCCGCGAGGCAGCGCTTGGTGGTCTCGACGAGTCTGAGCGTCTCAGGGTCGGTGACGCAAAGCGCCACGGTGCGCGACGTGTCGCCGTTGTAGCCTTTTGCCTTTATGCCGACGTCGGTCGACACGAGGTCGCCCGGCATTATCACGCGGTGGCGGCTGGGTATGCCGTGTATCACCTCGTCGTTTATCGAGACGCAAAGGTGCCCGGGAAAGCCCGCGTACTGGTAGAAGCTCGCGGCCACGGAATGCTTGCGGCAATACTCGACGACGAGATCGTCTATCTCGCCGGTGGTGACGCCGGGTGCGACGGCCGCGGCGCATATGTCGCGAATCTCGGCGCTCATCCGGCACGCTTCGCGCATCCGGTCGAGCTCCGCCTTGCTCTTTATGTCTACTTTCACATCACCCTCGCGAAATCGGCCGCGACATTATCGACGCCCGTTGTGCCGTCCACCGTCTTCAGCATGCCCTTCTCGCGGTAGAAGGCGATTAGCGGCTCCGTCTCGCGATGGTACACGGCGAGGCGGTCCTTTACAGTCTCTGGATTGTCGTCCTTGCGCACGACGAGCGCGGCGCCGCAGCGGTCGCAGACTCCCTCGACCTTCGGCGGCAGGTTCTTGACGTGGTACCCGGCTTTGCATTGCGGACAGGTGCGGCGGCCCGCGATGCGGTCCTGGATGATTTCGTCGGGGACGTCGATCACGACCGAGCTCTTGACGGGCGCGCCCATCTCTTCGAGAATCTTCGCCTGGGCGAGATTGCGCGGGAAGCCGTCGAGAAGCATCGTGACATCGCCCGTCGTCTCCGCCACAACGTCCTTTATCATGCGCGCGATGAGCGCGTCGGGGACGAGCCGTCCGGCCTCCATGAAGCCTTTCGCTTCGACGCCGGCGGGTGTGCCCTTGGCGACGGCGCCTCTGAGCAGATCGCCCGAAGAGACGTGTACGAGATTCTTGTCGCCGGCGGCCAGCTTGCCTGCGACAGTACCTTTCCCGGAACCCGGGGCTCCCAGCAGAATGACTATGTTCATTTCGTTACCTTCCTTTCGTTTTGAAATCAACGGTGCAGCGCGACAGACGCCTTGGACCGCGCCACGCACTGTTCTACGAGATCCGCGACTTTCGCCGCGGCGTCAGGCGTGGCGAGCGAAAGCATCTTGGCCGACATCTCCGCGAGACGTTCCGGCCGGTCGTATTTGGCGACAAGATAGCGGCACAGCTGGTGGGACGAGAGCTCCGCCTGCACGCCCTCGTCCGCCGCGCCGTGCGACGCGAAGGCGTCCGCATTGTAGTGCTGATGGTTCCTGAGCGCCGTCGGCAGCGGAATCAGCAGCGCGGGCTTGCCGCACGCCGCGAGTTCGAAGCATGTCGACGCGCCCGCTCTGGCGACGACGATATCCGCGGACGCAAACGCGGCGGCCATGTCGTCTTCGAAAGCCTGCACCCGGGCGGGAATCCCGGCCAGCGCGTACGCGGCCATGATCTGGCCCTCGTCCGCCGCGCCCGTCTGATGGATGACGTAAAGCGGACGCGCCGCCCCCGCGCCCCGCGCGTCCAGCTCGGCCTTCATCTTGACGATGGCCTCGCTGGCGAGCATGTTGACCGCGTGAGCCCCCTGGCTGCCGCCGGTGACGAACACGACAAACGAATCTTTCGGGATGAAGCCGAATCGGCTGCCGCCTGCGATTGAAGCGCGTATCGGCAGGCCGGTCCTGACCGTCTTTACCCGCGGCAGGTACTTCGCGGTCGCCTCGAAGCTGGTCGCCACCGCCTTCGCATACCGGGAGAGAAACTCGACCGCGCGCCCGGGCACTGTGTTCGCCTCGTGCAGGACGACCGGCACTCCGCATCCGTTCGCGGCCATCACGGGAGGAAGCGACGAATAGCTGCCCATCGCCAGCAGCGCGTCGGGACGAGCCTTGCGCATTTCGGCGCGGCAGCGGAAAATCGAGCGCAGATTGGCGAACGCGTTCTTTAGCGACAGCTGCCTCGCGCCTGTTGAAAAGGCATGACCCGTCCAGTTTCGCATGACGCTCGACTCCACGTCGCGCCCGCTGTCCCATACGGTGACATCGTGTCCGCGGCCCTGCAGTTCGGCGGCGACGGCGAGCCCGGGAAAGGCGTGCCCGCCAGTCCCGCCGCATGCTACGACAATATCCAATTTGGTCATGGCCGCATATTATATCATATCTAGCCCTGACCGTGTGCAATTATCTCAGGGTCCGCACAAACGTTTCGGCGGCCGCCGCAAACGCGAGGGCCGCCGAATGTGCTGTCCGGCGATTATGCCATGCCGGCGATCAACGGAGTATCAGCGCCATGCCCGAAAGACGCACGCTCGCGACGATGTCGCCGTTTTCAAACGACACCGAAACAACCGCGCGGTCGACACCTGTGTTGAGCGGCTTGGTGCGGAAGGTCAAGCCTGTCGGCGCGTCGCCTGTGTAGTGCCCTATGACAACCGGAGCTTTCATATCAAGCGGGTCTGCCTTAGTCTTGCCGAAGTCGATGGAAAGCGCCCCCGTCACGCCGTCGAATGTCGGCAGATCGCCGCCGCACACGAGCGTCGAGCCAGAAAGAACGCCGTTCGCTATCGTGCCCGAGCCGGACACC
>CAMOXA010000208.1 GCA_946628745.1 uncultured Verrucomicrobiota bacterium
TGAAATGCCACGCACAGCCACCAGCGTCACATACATCGCTCCTGAAGAGGAATACGGTTTCCCCGAACATCCCTATGTCACAATCAGCCTCGAACAACGGGGTGTCTCACGAGAATAAGGATGGTTTCGCATCTTCCCTCTTCGGACGGGAAATGGTATAATACGCCCATGAACGATTTTGGAGAGGATGTCATCCGTCACGAAAGGGCGCTATGAAGCGGCTCAATCTGATCGCCGCCGGGCTGGGCTGGAGCGTCATCGAGCGCCATGGCGTGAAGTCTGTCGCAGGGCTCGCCTTCGAGCCGTCGCCGAGCGTGTTCCCTGCGGTCACTTGCGTGGCGCAAGCGTCAATTCGCACTGGCCTCCCGCCCGCGCTGCACGGCATGGTCGCCAACGGATTCTGGTTTGAAGATCTTCGCAAGCCCATGTTCTGGGAACAGTCGGCGAATCTCGTGAAAGGTCCGCGCGTCTGGGACAGCCGCCGTGGCGCCGGCAAAAAGGTCGGGCTCTTTTTCCTGCAGCAGTCGCTTGGAGAGTCTGCGGATGCAATAATTTCGCCGGCGCCTATACACAAACACGGCGGCGGCATGGTCATGAGCTGCTACACCAAGCCGGCTGAAGCCGCGCACGAGATCGAGCGGCTTCGCGGACGCTTTCCCCTGTGGCGTTATTGGGGGCCTCTCGCTTCCCCGAAAGTCGGCCGCGTTTGCACCGACTGGTTCGAGTCGATGCTCGACATCGCCGATGTCGACGAGGCCTGGCTCTATCTGCCGACGTTGGACTACGCCGCGCAGAAATACGGCCCCGGTTCGCCGCGCGACGAGGCGGCCTTCGCCGAACTTTGCCGCCAGCTGGAGCGCATCGCCGGAATCTGCGAGAGACGCGGCGCGTCTCTCTCCGTCACGGGCGACTACGCGATAACGCCCGTATCGGCCCCCCCGGCGCGGCCGAACGTGACGCTAAGGCGCGAGGGTCTCTTCAGAACCCGCACCATCGCCGGCATGGCCTATCCCGACTTCTACCAGTCCGGCGCGTTCGCGATGTGCGACCATGAGGTTTGCATCGTCTGCGGAGAAAGACGCGACGAAGCCGTGAAACTGCTTCTCGCGACCGGCGAATACGACTTGCCGGGCGCGGAGGCTGACGGACTCGACGGAATCCTCCTCGCCAAGCCAGGCGGCTGGTGCGAGTACAAGTGGTGGACGGACCGCCGCGAAGCGCCGGACTACGCGAGCCATGTCGACATCCACAACAAGCCGGGGTTTGACCCGACGGAACTCTTTTTCTTCGGGAGGGGGACCGTCCGCGGCACTCACGGCCGCAGCTGTCTCGTCGCCCGCGCGGGCGCATGAGTCGTCGTGAAGGGGAGAGCGGCGGTTTCGCCGCAGGGCGCGTGACGCGTTTTTACATCCCGCTGCTTGTGCAGGGATTCTCTCAGTCGCTCTCCTATCCGCTAGTCGCCGGCATCGTAACGCACGGTGAATTCGGCGTAGGCGCGCTTACCGCCTTCAGCCAGGGCCTCATGATCATGTTCATGACAGGCGCGCTCGGCGGCGGGCTCGTCACGACCGGGCTTGTCTTCGCACGGACGTGGGTCGGCTATGCCGCGTTCAAGCGCTTGAACGCCTACATGATGGCGACGCTCCTTGCCCTGCAGTGCGTCCCGGCCCTCCCGCCGGTCAGCGACTGGGTTTTCTCCGGCGTGTTCGCGCTCCCGCCCGAACTTGCCGCAATCGCGGCAAGGACGCTTCTGCTTGGGACTGTGATGAACGGATTGTTCTTCTTGCGGAATATTCCGATGGTGGTGCTGTTCAACAATCTTGAAAGCGGCAAGTCCAACAACGCCACGCTGATTCGCGTCGCC
Source organism: uncultured Verrucomicrobiota bacterium (assembly GCA_946628745.1). GTDB lineage: Bacteria > Verrucomicrobiota > Kiritimatiellia > RFP12 > UBA1067 > UBA1067. Next base: position 1,865 of record CAMOXA010000208.1, read on the forward strand.
GTCACCTTGGCGCTTGCCGTCGCTCTGCCGCGGTTCGGTCTCTCGGGCGATTTGTGGGGGCTTTTCGCGCTCACTGTCGGCGTCGCGGTCGAACTCGCCGTCACCTGGCTTTATGCGAGGCCTTATGTCGCGAAGCTGCCGAACAAGCCGGCGGACCCTGCCGCGATGTCTTTTTTGCCCGACCTCAGGCGTCTTGCGCTCGAACAGTTCCGGTTCACACTGCCGCTTTCGCTCGGCGGTTTTCTGCTCATGCTTTCGCCGGTGATCGTCGCGGCGTTCGTCGGCCGCAGCGCATCCGCCCAGGACATGCTGGCCATCCACTATGTCACGCTTGGCGTCGCCAATCCCGTCGCCTTCGGTGCGTTGCGCATACAGACCGTGGCCGTAAAATTTCCGCCGGAGTACCGCGGCGACAGGCGGCTGCTCGTCTATGCGGTCTTTGCCGGTCTTTTGCTGGGGCTCGTCCCGCTCGCGTTCGCGACGCCGCGGCTTGGCGGCTGGTACTTTGGTTCGTACCAGAACATACCGCCCCGCATTCTCGACACGGCGCGGCTTGCAATCGCCATATATGCGTTTTTGCCCGTCATACAGGCGATCCGGGCGCGCATTGAAGGCATAGCCGCCCATGAAAAGCGTCCGAAAGCCATTATGGCCGGACAGACCGCGTACACGGCGTCGCTCTTCATCGCATGCGCGCTGATGCTTCCAGCCGGGGTGCCCGGCTGGGCTGTCGCCGTGACTGCGATATTTGTCGCCCCGGTGTGCACTGCGGCGGCAAT
>CAMOXA010000209.1 GCA_946628745.1 uncultured Verrucomicrobiota bacterium
AGCGAACGTATTCCGCCAGGCGTCAGAAGTTCTTCTGTCGCGGCAAGTATCGAAACGTCCTCGACGATCCCGAGCGTCAGCAGAAACAGCTGGTTGGGCCGCACCGTGTCTTCGGGTGCCGCATCCGCCGCGCGCTCGCCGTTTGGCGCGGCCAGACAGTCGCAATATCCGCCGCCCGGCATTTTGAACAGCTTCTCGACGCTCGCCTTGGCCCGGGACGCCAGCTCGTCGCGTCGCAGAAAACGCAGCGCGGCGATCCATAGCGCCTGTATTTCGACGGGATAGCCCACTCTCGGCGTGCAGGCCGGATAGTTGGTGTCCATCCACGTGAAATGCGACGGCGACCATACGAGACCGGAGCCGGCATCCACGTGGATGTTGTTCGGCGTTCCCTTTATGTAGTTGTCGACGATGCTCTCGCATGTGCGCCTGAGCGCGACGATTTCGCCGGCGGCGATATCGGCCTCACCCTTTTCAACGGCGGACGAAAGCTCCTCGCAGCATCGTATGAACCACAGTTGCGCATCTGTTGTGTCGCGGTTGCCTGCAGTGTTGCCGTATATTATGTTCGGCAGCGTGCCGTTCTCTTCGAACGCCGCGAATGCCTTCAGTATCTTGAGAGAATCCTCGTACATGCCGGCCGCTATCATGCCGCGCATGAATATGAACGTGTCGCGGCCCCAGTCGAGAAACCACGGATATCCTGCTATGACAGTCTTTAGTCCGTCCCGGCGCACTATGAAGAGGTTTAGCGCCTGTCTTAGCCCGTCAGCAAGCGGCAGTGTGCCGGGCTGCGGCGGGACGTGCGCGAATACTGGCGGATTCCCGGCTGCTTTCGCGAGCGATGCGTCGTCGCTGCCGATTGCGCTGCCTGTCAAGACGACAGTGTCGCCGACATGCAGATCGGCCGAAATCCATCCCGGGCTGAACAAATCGCCGCTCCCGTCCTGTCCCCGTTCCTGCTCCTCGGGATGTCCGACATTGTATTCCCACTGCGGCTCGTGGTGGTATTCGCCGCCTTCGACCGACATCACGAAATGTCCGTCGTACGGATGAAAGTCGAATCCGCGCGGCGACGGTTTGACGCTGGACGGGAACAGTTCTTCGAGCCCCGTATACGCTTTCGTCGTCGCGTGGAAGCTGCGCCACTCGATATCGGGACGAAAGACGAGCCTCACCTGGTCGCCCACGTCGTCCGCGCCGGCATCGCGGCGTGTTATGCGAAGCCGCGCTGCGTTTTCGCCGTCCGCCAGCGACACGTCGAACGTGAACGCCGTGGTTTTGCCCATTCCGCACGGAACCAAGAAATCCCAGCTCGCCACTCTCCCGGACGGATCGGCCGTGAACTTGGTGACGCACCTGCGGTCGAACTGCCGCGCATACCCTTCTCTCTGCAGCCAGCATCGCGTCCTCGCCCATATGTTCGTCCTGTCAGACGGACACGTCGGGTTCGGATTCGCTGCAAGCATCGCGTCGTATTGGCTGGCGATTTCGCTCCACCCTATGCGCATCTGGCTCGCCGCGCCCGCTCCGTTCGAAAGCACCGTCCTGAACAGCGGATTTTTCCGCACCGCATCGGCATCCAGCGACAGCAGAGCCTTCGCGAGAGTGCTTCTGGGCGGCACGAGAAAACGCGAGCTCGTGCGCATCGATTTCGGCTGGGTGTACACGACCATCGTGATCAGCAGTTCGCGGCACTTTGTCCCGTCGCCCTTGTAGTGGGGCGCGTCGAAAAGCGCGGCATACCTTCCGTCGGCCGTCTTTCGCGAACGGTACACTCTAAGCGTCATTCCCGTCGAGGGGTCGACAATCCGCATTCTGAAATGGCATTCTGCCGACACTTCGACCCATTGGTTTTCAGGCACGACGACATCTCGGCGGACATCGCGCGGGAAGACCCAGTGGAAAAGCGGCTTCGGCGGAACCGCCTCCGCTCCCGGCAGCGCCGCGTCGGCCGTCGAGGCCGTGTTCTTGCGCAGCGGCCTCCCGCCGACAAGGCACATCACCTGGCCGGGCTTGAGATGGACGGGGCCTGTCACGCGCACCGCTTTCTCGGTCATGAGATCGAAAGCGTCGCGCGACGGGAACTTGTTCAAGTCCCATTCTATGTCGGCTCCCGCGCCGCAATCGAGATTGGCCAGCACGAGCAGTTTCGACGGACCTTCCGCCGCCGCCTCGCCGCATGTGCGCACGACCGCCAGCGTGTTGCCCGTCCCGCGGGTGACGACCTCGAGATGGCTCGCGCCCGAAAAACCGGGCTGCGTGTCGAGTATGTGGTTCAAGCGCGAAATGAGTTCGACCATATTGTCCTTCGCGCCCCAGTTCAAGTCGTTCTTGCCGTGGACGTCTATCTTCTCCTTGCAGAACCACTCCACGCCGTTCGCGATTCCCCATGCGCCCTGCCAGCTGAGCAGCGCCGCGAGCTGCACCCTCAGCCGCGCGTATGTCTCGCCACCCTTCGCGAGGCGGTCGTTGTCGTGCGTTTCGGCGAAGTGCACGAGCGTGCCGTACTTCTCGCTGCGCTCGATCGCGCCGGGCAGATACCACTCGAACGCCCCCCTGTCGTATGTCTGGAATATCTCGGAATATGCCCAGTCCAGATTCGACTCCGCCAGAAGCCTGTCCGTCACCTTCAGTTCGCCG
>CAMOXA010000210.1 GCA_946628745.1 uncultured Verrucomicrobiota bacterium
TCATATCAGCCGAGACGCGGGCAACGCATCCGCCTCTCACGATTCGGTGCGGCGCATTGACGCGAAAGCTCGCAAGGCGCGTATCGGGGCCGTCAAGCACCAGCTCGCCGTTCACCGTCTCGATGTCCGGCGACCATTCTCCGCCCCACGGTGCATGCGTCGGCAGGCCGAGGCCGCCGTCAAACCAATCGCGTCCTTCGCCCCAGCGGATCGGGATGAAGCGGTATGTGTAGAGTGCGTTCGGTTCCTGATGGGCGACCGAGACGAATGCAGTCTTGCCGGCAAGTTCGCCGCGCAATCCCCGCAGAAGTCCCGCGTTGTGGACGCGAAACGCCGTCATGAAGTCAGAGGTCATGTCGTCCGGGTTGATGCGGCACAGCCTCTCCCACCTGGCGGCGGCCACGCCTGCGGCCGTGAGTTCGCCAATCGCCGCACGATAGACCGTCACCGCCTTTGTGACCGAAAGGCCCTCGCCGCCGTCATCGTACCAGAGGTCTGGCCGGTCGGGCGTATCCGCCGCGAGATAGAGACAGCCCGTCTTTCGATTCCAGGCGAAATCGCCGTTCGTGATGGGGAAGCCGCTCGTCTGCACCCCCGTCAGGTCGCCAATGCCTGTTGTCGAGACAAACGCGCCTTCGTCGCCAATATGCTCGCGCAGCGAAGATGCCGTCGCGGCCGGCGAACCGAAATCCATTGCCAACATTCGCGTCCCGTAGTCGCCGGAGTAGAAAAGCGCCACTTTCCCCGCACCGTCAAGGCTGACGAGAGACGGCTGTCCGACGCCCCACGAAGCTGGCGTCGCAGTCTTCACCACGCAGTCCGCGCCCATGCGCGTCCAGCCGCCGTCAAGCGAATCGCTCACGGCGAAACCGACCTTGTTGTTGACGCACTTCGCGCCGTCGCTCGCGGCATCGCCCGGTCTGCCGCGCACTCCAAGGTAGGCCATCAGATAGCGATAGAAACGGCCGTTATGCCAAAATCGGCCGGCTATTACCGAAGGGTCGCAGACATGGTACGAGTCCCACGCCGCGCCGGAGGAATCATCCGGAGAAAGGGCTATCGTCTCGTTGGCGATTTCGCCGGATGGTGACACGGTGGCGTGATAGATGTGGTCGACCACCCGATATGCGTCCTGGTTGCGGCAGTAGAAGACATGGCGCACACCGCCCTCGCCCACGACGGACGGGCAATAGCGGTAGAAGCCGCGCCCCGAATACCCGGTATCGATAGTTAGCGGGATGTCCGCCGCCGCGAACACAGTCGCGGCGGCGACAAAAGCAGAAAGCACTACCGAGATTCTACAATCCATAGCATCTGCTGTGCTTAACGGAGTATAACCGCCAATCCGAACGGCGCGCCGCACTGGATGCGGCCATCGCCCTCCACGGTGACGCCGACCGCACGCAACGCATCCGCGCCGCCGCGAATCTTCGCCCCGTCCACCGTCACAGTGCCGACGGCCATCTTCGCTGCATTGTTCAGCCGGACTGTCGCGCCGGAGGCAAGCGTAAGCGTGGAGGTCGCAAAGTCGTTTTCTGACGGAACCGCCTTGAGCGACACGTCATCGACAAACAGCATTGCGCCGCTCGTTCCGCCCGTTCCGCACTCGAACTTTATCGTATGCGAACCAGCGGACAGGGGCAGGCTGTGGCTTGTCCTGTAAGGCGCATAGCGTTCTGACTGCCCGGCATTTACGACAGTTGCGACGCCATCTACATAAACCGTGAGAGCGAGGACGTTCGCGCTTCCGTAGTTGCGTGCGGCCTGCCAGAAGGAAAGCGTGTATTCGCCGGCCTCGGAAACGGAAACCATCTGGCTTGCGGACGCGCCCGGACGCAGGAAGAGCGACTGGTCGCCGTAGGGCGTCTGGTCTGCGGAATCGCTCGTCACCGCGCTTCTATTGTGCTGGATTCCCTCGTTGCCGCGCTCCGCCGATGTCCCGTCAGGCTTGAGAGTCCACTGGCAGTCGGCTGCCCACTTGAAGCCATAGGTCTCGACAACCGGCGTCTCGAAGCTGCCGTTGACGATAAGATTCGCCGTATCTGCGCCGAACACAACCGACCCACCAGAAGCGACGGAGATTTCTGTGTTTGTCGCCGCCACGCCGGAGAAGACGAGTTCGCCGCCGGACGCCACAGAAATGGAGTTGCCGGAAAGCGAAGCGTCCTCGACGACAAGCGTTCCGCCTCCGACGGACAATGCGAGGTCGGATGTGGTGGACGGGAAGTCGTCGCCAGTGAGCGTCAGCGTCCCCGCGCCAGTCTTCGCCAGCGAACATTCCGGCGTCATCTCTTCATACCGCTCAAAGCGGATTGCGTCGAAGTTCAAACTACCGCTTCCTCCAGTGCTGGAAAGAGCAATTTGGAAACGACAATTTCCAGCTGACAGCTGAATCGGCACACTACGAAACTCCTGAAATCCGTGGAGTTGCGACTGATCCGTAAGTTTGGGGATCGTCATGACATCTGTGCCGCCGATAGAAACCGTCGTCAAGATGTTAAAAGAATATTGCTTATCGCGACATCCCTGTTCAAAAACAACACTCCATAAGCCGGCAGTGGGCAGATTTATGTCGCGCGCCAGCGTCGCGCCATTGCGAACCATTGCGAATCTCGTTCCGTTCGTTGTATCCCATTTTCCG
>CAMOXA010000211.1 GCA_946628745.1 uncultured Verrucomicrobiota bacterium
TAATCGCCGACGGCTCCAAGGCGTTCGGGGCGCAGTGCATAGTGCTCGGCATGGATCCCGTGAAGAGCGAACGGTGTCCGAGCGGCTACGAGATAACGACGCGCGGATTTCGCGAGTTCACCGGCATCGATGCCGTGGAGTGGGCGAAGCGCGCGGCGGATCTGGGCGCGGGCGAGATTGTCGTCAACTCCGTGGACGCCGACGGCACGCGCGCCGGGTTCGAGACGCGGCTGACGAGGATGATCGCGGACGCTGTCGCGGTCCCGGTCGTGGCGTCCGGCGGCGCCGGAACGCCAGGGCATCTCGTCGAGGCGTTCGTGTCGGCCCGCGCAGACGCGGCGATTGTCGCGGGAATGATACATTCAGGCGAATATACCATAGCCGGCATAAAGCGCGCCATGCATGAAGCGGGCGTGCCGACCAGAATGTCGTTCCTGCCATGAAGCGAGACTGGTATGTTCTGCGCGTAAAGCCGCGCATGGAGAAAAAGGTCGCCAAATATCTGCACATATACGGCTACTTCTGCCACTTGCCCGTCTACACGAAGGTCACGCGCGTCCAGCGCAGGAAGGTCCGGCGCGAACTGCCGCTTTTCCCCGGGTACGTCTTCTCGAAGCTGTACCCCGAAGAGCGCCTGAGGATGCTGCAGACGAATCTTCTGGTCGCAACAACCTACATACCGCGACCCCGCGAGACGATACACCAGCTGCGCCAGATATCGAGGGCATCGAAAAGCAACGTCGAACTGCGCAAGATGTCGAGGCTGTACAAGGCCGGCGACTACGTGCGCGTCACGTCTGGCCCGATGCGCAATACCGAAGGGTACGTGAAGTACGACGGCGGCAAGGCCACGCTTGTTCTGAACGTCAACATACTCGGCTCGTCCATAGAGCTGGCGATTTCGCCCGAAAACGTCGAGAAAATCGAAAGGAAGCGCGTGTGACTCTCGCTGCCGTGCTAGTAGCTTCCGCACTGACGCGCGCGGAAATCATCGAACGCTTCAAAGCGCCGCCGGCGACGAAAGTCGACGGGCTCGTACAGGTCGTCGCGGACTGTCCGGCGGACATGCGCCGGGAGTACCAGGGCCCTGTGGCCGGTTTCGCGGCCGACATCTGCCGCGTTCTGTACGGCGCGCTTAGGGAGAAGCCCCGGCGCTTCAACGAGCCGGGCATAGTCATACACATAGGCGAGGCACGGACGAACATTGCCGACATCGTGGTTCGCGAAGCCGAGCACTTCAGCGGCGAGAGATTCACCCGCATATACGTCCCGGCGCCCGCTTTCGCCGACACGGACGCGTTGCGCATCGCAGTCGCGAGGGCGTTCTACCGCTCGGTCAGAAACGAAGAGATTACCGGCGAGGAGGCCGCGAGAATCGTCCGCGAGGCCGACCCGCGTCTCAAGGCGGACTTCAGCTACCGGGAGATCGACCGCTGGCTCAAGGGCGAAAAAGTCGAGGGCGACGACAGGGAGATGATGCGCCTGTACAGATCTGTCATCGTGCCGGGGACGGCGCGCCAGTCGGACGTCCTTCGCTTCGCCGCGAGGCTCTACCTGTATCCGCCGACGTTCGACGCCCCGTTCTGCGGCAGGTATTTCTGCGCCTCGTTCGACGACGCGTTGAAATGGGCGAAGGACGACCCCAGAATACGCCTCGCGGCTTTCGCGAAAGCCTCTGAAGTCGTGCTTTTCGGCGGCGGCCGCAGCGAAGAGCTGTACAAGGCGGCCGAAGCCTATTCGGAGTTTCTCATGGAACTCGGCCGCTTCTCGAAATCCCCCGAAGAGCTGCTGAAACTGCTGGACGAAGCAGACACGAAACTCAATATCGCAATGGAAACCGCACGGCTTGCGGAACAAGGAGAACAACGCAAATGAAAAACACCGGAACCGGAAAGGCTCCCGCCGGAAAGACAGCCGCGAAGAAGCCTGCCGCCAAAAAGACGATCACGGACAACACCATCGATCCCGACATACTCTCGTATACCGTCGGCGAAGATCCGGTTCTCGATCTCGAACTTGCGGTATGGGATTGCGTAGGCACGGCGGCGCACGTGACAATGCTTTCGGAAATGAACGTGAAACCGCCGATAGTCACGAAGAAGGAGGCGGCGGCCGTCAAGAAGGAGCTCGCCGGAATCGTGCGGCTCGCGCGCGAAGGGCGTTTCACCATACGCGAGGAAGACCAGGACGTCCATATGGCGGTCGAGCGAATGCTGACAGAGAAGCTGGGCGACCTCGGCAAGAAGATACACACCGGCCGCAGCCGCAACGACCAGGTGGCGGTGGACGTGCGGTTGCACATCAAAGACCAGCTCGCCGGCATGCAGTCCGAGATGCTGGACCTGGCCGAAAATCTTGTCAAGTTCGCCAAGAAGCACGACCGCACGCCGATGGTCGGCAGGACCCATCTGCAGCCGGCCATGCCGTCCACCGTCGGCGTCTGGGCGACCGGGCACGCAGAGATGGTGTGGATGCAGACTTTCAATGTCGCCGCGGCGATGCAGATGAACGACCGCTCGCCGCTCGGCAGCGCCGCGGGCTACGGCGTCCCGCTGCCGCTGGACCGCACGCGCACGGCGAAACTGCTT
>CAMOXA010000212.1 GCA_946628745.1 uncultured Verrucomicrobiota bacterium
TGCTCTCAACGCTCTCTTTCGCGCGCACATTCACCTCGGCGAGAACGCGGGAGACCGCGTCCGCAAACCAGCTTGCGCCCATGAAGAAATTGATGAAGCCGGGGCCTGCGACCTCGACCTTCGAGAAGCACGACCGGTCGAGGCTGTCGACGACCTTTTGCGCCGCGTCGCGCGGCTTCATGCCGACTTTCTTGGCGACCTTCAGAGCATCGTTGCACTGGTAGTCGCCGAACCTGGGGTCGGTCGCGGGGAGCACTCTCACGGAAGAAAAATCCTCGCCCGGGAACGCCTTTTCAAATGCCGCCTTTACTGTTTCGCTCAAGTTCATTGTTTTTCGTGTTTTGCCGTGACGCCCGTCTTGCAGTTCATTTGCCGATGTTCAGTACGCTGAAGCCGATGGCCTCCAGCGCCGCCGCGTCGAGGCAGTTGCGCGTATCGAACACGAGCGCGGGCTTGCGCATCGAATCGTATATGCGCCGCCAGTCGAGCGACGGATAGTGCCGCCAGTCCGTCATGACGACGACGGCGTCCGCGCCTTCCGCCGCCTTGTACTCGTCCTGTTCGTACGAGACGCCGTCGATTCCGGCCAGATCGCGGCGCGCGTTGACGAGCGCTTTGGGATCCGTCACGACGAGCCTGGCGCGTTCTTCCGCGAGCAGGCGGGCGACAGTGCCCGCCGGCGTCTCGCGCGTGTCGCCGGTGTCGGCTTTGAAGGCGAAGCCGAAAAGCGCGATCTTCTTGCCGGCGATCGTATTGAACATCTTGGCGAGAAGGCGCGAGACGATGCGCTCCTGCTGATGGTTGTTCATCTTGATAACGCCCGACCAGTATTCGGCCGCGGTGTGCAGCCCGAACGTCTCGCACAGGTAGACAAGATTGAGCACGTCCTTCTTGAAGCAGCTGCCGCCGAACCCCGGGCCGGCCTTGAGAAACTTCGGCCCGATGCGCCTGTCGGCGCCGATAACCCTGGCGACCTCGTCGACATCCGCGCCGGTCGCTTCGCAGAGCCCCGCGATTGCGTTGATGGACGATACGCGCTGGGCGAGGAAAGCGTTCGCGGCCAGCTTGGTCAGTTCGGCCGACCAGACGTTGGTCGTGAGGATCCGTTCGCGCGGGACCCATCCGCCGCCCTCGCCGTTGTATATCCCGACGAGCTCCGACACCGCCGCCTCGCCGTCCGGCGTGGACGGCCCGCCGATAAGCACGCGGTCTGGCTCGAGAAGATCTTTGATCGCCGTGCCCTCGGCCAGGAACTCCGGATTGGAGAGGACCGTGAACTTGTGTTCGGCGTGGTCGTTTAGAATAGCCTCCATCGCGGCCGCGGTGCGCACAGGGAGAGTCGACTTCTCGATGACGATTTTGTCGCATTCCGCGAAGTTCTTGATTTCGCGGGCGGTCGCCTCCCAGTACTGCAGGTCGCTTGCGCGGCCGGCGCCGCGCCCGAACATTTTCGTCGGCGTGTTGACGCCCACGAACACTATGTCGCATTCCTTGACAGCGCTCTCGATGTCGGTCGAGAAGAAGAGATTCTTGCCGCGGACCTCCCTGACGACCTCTTCGAGGCCGGGCTCGTAGATCGGCAGCGCGAAGTCCGGCGAGTTCCAGGCCGCTATGCGCTCGGCGTTGATGTCCACCACGACAACCTTCCTGCCGGGGTTCTTCTTGGCTATCACGGCCATGGTCGGCCCGCCGATGTATCCGGCGCCGATGCAAACTATGTTTTTGTTCATATTGTCAATCTCCTTTCACGCCGTTCGCGCTAACGGCTCAATATATCTTCCCTCACGTTTTTCGGCGCGAGCTCGAACATGTCCGGCTCCATGGAATACGACGCGCGCCCTTTGGTCAGCGAACGGATTGTCGTCGCGTAGCCGAAGAGCTTCGCGAGCGGCACTCTCGCGTGGACAACCTGCATGTCGCCGCGCTGGGACATGTCAAGCACCGTCCCGCGCCTGCCGTTCAAGTCGCCGAGAACCTCGCCGACCGACTCCGGCGGCGTCGTTATCTCGAGTTTCATGATCGGCTCCAGAAACTCCGGCGAGGCGGCCTCGGCGGCCTCTCTGAAGCCCATCATCGCGGCGGATCTGAACGCCACTTCATCCGAAACCTCCGGGTCGACGATTGTCGCGGCGAGGCACTCCACCTCGATGTCTGTCATCGGATAGCGCGCAAGGACCCCGGTGGCGATGCCGTCCGCAAGACCCTGCTCCACGCACTCCGCGAGATGCTTGTCCGGCACGGCATTCCTGAACTCGCGCGACAGCTCCACCCTGCGCCCTTTGCCGCGCTCGAGCGGGCGGACCTCCAGAGCCAGCGTCACCGCATGGCGCTTGCCGCCAAGTTCCCGGTCGAAGGTGAACTCCCTGCGCGACGGTGTCGTGACGGTTTCGAGATACGAGACCATCGGCTTGCCGACATTTGCCGCGCACTTGAACTCGCGCTTCAGCCTGTCGACGAGAATCTCCAGATGCAGTTCGCCCATTCCCGAGAGAATCGTCTGGCCGGTTTCCTCGTCTTCGCGGAACTGGCCCGTCGGGTCTTCGGCGGCAAGCGCCTGCATGGATTCCACGAGCTTGTCCTTGT
>CAMOXA010000213.1 GCA_946628745.1 uncultured Verrucomicrobiota bacterium
TGTAGAGGTATTTGCCCGGCTCGACGAGTCCCTTGAAGATTATGTCGTCCGGCAGTCCGCCGACATTGTGGTGGGCCTTGACCGCCTTGTGTCCGCCAACGCCGGACTCGATGATGTCGGGATATATCGTGCCCTGGCCGAGAAATTCGATGTCGCCGAGCTTCTTCTTGAGGTCGCGCGCCACGTCGGCGAAAACCTCGATGAACTCGCCGCCGATGCACTTGCGCTTGAGCTCCGGGTCGGTGATGCCCTTCGCCTTGTCGAGGAAGCGCTTCTCGGCGTCGATCTGGATGAGGTTGATGCCGAACTTGCCCTTGAAGACCTTCTTGACCTCCTTGGCCTCGTTGAGACGCATGCAGCCATGGTCGACGAAAACGCAAACGAGCTGCTTGCCTATCGCCTTGTGCAGAAGGACCGCGCACACTGAGCTGTCCACGCCGCCCGACATGGCGAGCAGAACCTTCTTGTCGCCCACCTGGGCGCGAATGGCTTCTATTTCGTTCTTGATGTATTTCTTGGCATTGAATGTCTTGCCTACTTTTGCAAGACGCTCTTTTTCGGCCTGGTTCATTTTCGGTGTCCTTTGTTGGGGTTTGATGAAACGGTTTTACCCGGCGGGCGCGCTCACTTGCCGGTGCCCAGCCTCTCGCCGGAGTATTTCTTCTCGTGTATCGGGCGCCACCACCACTCGTTCGCGAGGTACCACTCGACGGTCTTGCGGATTCCGGTCTCGAAGTTTTCGCGCGGCTTCCAGCCGAGCTCCGTCATGAGCTTCGCCGGGTCTATCGCGTATCGCAGGTCGTGTCCGGGCCTGTCCGCGACATACGTTATCAAGTCCTCGTAGCGGCCCTCCGGGCGAGGCCTTAGCGAGTCGAGTATCGAGCAGACGGTCTTGACGACCTCGAGGTTCGTGCGCTCGTTGTGTCCGCCGACATTGTACGTCTCGCCCGGCGCGCCCTTCTCGTTGACAAGCAAAAGCGCCCTGGCGTGGTCGTCGACGTACAGCCAGTCCCTGATGTTGGCGCCCTTGCCGTACACGGGCAGCGGCTTGCCGTCGAGGCAGTTGAGTATCACGAGCGGTATGAGCTTTTCCGGGAAGTGGTACGGCCCGTAGTTGTTCGAGCAGTTCGTCACGAGAGTCGGCAGGCCGTACGTGTCGTGCCACGCCCTCACGAGGTGGTCGCTCGCCGCCTTCGACGCGGAATACGGCGAATGCGGCGAGTACGGGGTCTTCTCGGTGAAATAGCCGCTCTCGCCCAGCGTCCCGTACACTTCGTCCGTCGAAATGTGCTGGAAGCGAAACGCCGCCTTCTCCGCCGCGCCCAGCGTCTTCCAGTACTTGAGCGCCGCCTGCAGAAGCGTCGCGGTGCCCGTCACGTTCGTCCTTACGAACTCGCCGGGTCCGTCGATGGACCGGTCGACGTGCGACTCGGCCGCGAGATGGTAGACGGTGTCCGGGCGGAATCCGGCGAAAGCGCGGTCCATCGCCTCCATGTCGCATATGTCGGCTTTGAGGAACGACAGTCTCGGGTTCGACGACTCCAGGGTGGCCGGGTCGAGACCGACCTCCATCAAAGATTCCGGCACGCCGGCGTATGTGAGCTTGTCCACCACGAGCACCGTCGCCCGGGTCTCATTGATGAGCAGTCTCGCCAGTGCGGAACCGATGAAACCAGCCGCACCCGTCACTATGCATCTTTTCTCGTACATTACTGGACCTCCGTCCCGGCGGCGGGCTCCGCAGCCGCCGCCTGTTCTGGTTGATACTCTTCGGCCAGCCACTTTTCGGCGGCGGCCCTGTCGGTAAACTCTTCGCCCGTCACGAACTCGTACGTCTCCTTCGCCTTGTCCACGCCGGCCTTGCTGCCCTCGCCTTCGATGATGCGCAAGAGCGACTCGACGGCGATTTTCTCGTCGATGCCGATGTATTCGCCGGATATCTCCTCAAGCGAATCCTCGTCCGACAGAACCCCCATCGCAAGCTCGGTGATGTGTATTTTCATCTCGTCGTCTTCGATGCCCGAAAGCGTCATGGACCACGCGCTCATGGCGCTTTCGCGAACGTCCGCGTCCGCGTCCGCGAGGAACGGCGTCAGCTCCGCGAGTCCGTCCGTCCCGAACCACGACAGCGTGTCGACCATCGCCTGGCGTATCTCGGTGTTCTTGCAGGCGAGCGCCTGTTCGACGCACGCGACGGCGAGCGAGAGGTCTTCCTTGTCGAGCGCCTCTTCGATGCGTTTCGAAAGCTCGCGCTCTTCTGGAGTGAAGCCGTCGTCGTCGTCATCGTCGCCGGCGTCGGCGAAAAGGACGGGCTTTTCGGCGCGGCGGACCGCCGGCGCCGGTTTCTTCAAGGCCGGCGGAGTCTTCGCGCCCGCGTCCGCCTGCAGGCGTCCGGGCACCTCCGCGACGGAGCTCTCGCCGTCCGCGCCGCCGGTTTCGCGCGACAGGACGAGGTACGCGACCGCCGCGGCGACTGTCGCGACGGCGGCCCCGGCGAAAATGAATCTTTTGTGCATGAGGGTATTATACCATAAGTTGCCCCGCCGCGTCACGCATTGCCGCGATTTACTTTGCGTCG
>CAMOXA010000214.1 GCA_946628745.1 uncultured Verrucomicrobiota bacterium
CCGTCTCGCCCTTCGAGAGCTTGTACTCGCGCATCTTCTTCTCGCTGATGTAGTCGGGCACCATGCGCTTGGCGGTGCATTTCGCGGCGAGTTCGGTGAGATACCAGTAAGGCGACTCCGGCGTCACATTCTGCTCTTCGAGAACATAGATGAGCTTCGGGAACGCAGGAGTGACATACACGCCCTTCTCGTTCTTGACGCCGCGGATGCGCTCGTTGAGGACCTCCTCGATCACCAGCGCGAGATCGCGGCGCTCCGCCGCGCTTCTCGCCTCGCCGAGATACATGTAGACCGTGACGAACGGGGCCTGTCCGTTGGTCGTCATGAGCGTGACGACCTGGTACTGTATCGTCTGCACGCCCTTCTGAATCTCTTTTCTGACGCGCTTCTCGACTATCTTGTCGAACGACGCCGCGTCCATTTCGACCCCGGCCACGGAACACTCGTCGGCAAGTTCCCTGCGAATGGCCTGGCGGGAGACGTCGACGAACGGCGCGAGGTGGGTCAGCGAGATGGACTGGCCGCCATACTGGTTGGACGCGACCTGGGCGATGATTTGCGTGGCGATGTTGCAAGCCGTCGAGAAACTCTTCGGCTTTTCAATCATCGTCCCCGAAATGACCGTGCCGTTCTGCAGCATATCCTCGAGATTGACGAGGTCGCAGTTGTGCATATGCTGAGCGTAGTAGTCCATGTCGTGGAAATGTATCACGCCGTCCTTGTGAGCCTGCACCACCTCCGCCGGCAGGAGCAGACGCGCCGCGACATCCTTCGACACCTCGCCGGCCATGTAGTCGCGCTGCACCGAATTGATGGTCGGGTTCTTGTTCGAGTTCTCCTGCTTTACATCCTCGTTGTTGCACTCGATAAGCGAAAGAATCTGCTTGTCTGTCGTGTTGGCCTGGCGAAGAAGCGACTGCTTGTAGCGGTAGGTTATGTACTTCTTGGCGATCTCATGCGCCCCCATCTCCATGATTTTCGTCTCGACGACATCTTGTATCTCTTCAACCGTCATCGCCCTGTCGCGCCCGGCGCATACGCCGGCGACCTCCTCCGCGATGAGATTGATGCGTCCTTCAGAAAGCGCATCCTTGATATCCACCACCTGGCTGGCCTTGCGAATTGCATTCTGTATCTTGGTAATATCAAACGGTTTTTCTTCACCACTGCGCTTAATGATATGCATCTGCTTCATCTTCTTTAACCTTGACCTTTCCTTAAGTCTTTTTTTTGTTTCATTTACCCTTTTGTTTGAAATTCACGTGCCTTATGCACCGACACCCCTACATCTAGACCTAAACCACACCCCATAGCGGCAACGAGGGATATGATACACTAAATCTTGTATCTACGCAAGGGGGTAAATGCAGAAAAATATCTACAGGTTGTATACAATAGATAACCGAATACACAAAGGGTGGTAGATTAATGGGCAAAAACGCGAATAAATCAAGCCATTCAAGCATTAATGAAATGCGCTTTGAAATATTCTTTTGCCCCAGAGAGGTCCGAGAAGGCGCCATCGAGCTGGGCTTCGAAGCACTGCGAGAGCCAATCGCCGAACTTCGCGGACGGTTTTTGGCCCATTTCCATGAGATGCCTGCCCATGAGAATCGGTTTTGGGGCGGAGGCGGCGACGCGAAGTTTTTCGGCTTTTTCGGCGAGCCAACGAAGGTCTTCGCCGCCCGAAGTGCCGCCGGCGAGTTCTGGCGGGCGGCCCTGATCGTCCGCCCTGGCGACTCTTATAAGCCGGTCGATTCTCACGACATGCATCGCCAGGCGCCTTATTGCCGAGTCGCCCACCCGGGAGCGCCACATCGCGAACGGACGCATGTGGCACCTCACGAGCGGGGGGACCTCCTTGAGAATGCGTTCCTCGTTTGTGAGCCGTCTCAGAAACGACAACGTCGGCGCGACACCGGCTTCGTCGTGCCCGAGGCTTCGAATGTGCTTCGTGCGCGGATCGTACGCGGTCGTGGCGGGCTTGCCGAAGTCGTGGCACAATACGGCGAGACCGACGATCAAGTCCTCGTACCTGTCGCCGGTTCTGGCGCGGGCGAATGCGTCAAGCGCCATCAAAGTGTGGTTCCAGACATCGCCTTCGGGGTGCCACACCGGATCCTGCCTGCAGCCGATGAGCCGCTCAAGCTCCGGGAAGAAGCGCGTCCAGCCGACGTTGCGCAGGAATTCCAGCCCGGCGCTTATCGCCACTCCTTTCGTCAAGAGTTTGGTCCATTCCTCCATCACGCGCTCTGGCGGCATGCCCTCCATGCCGATCGTGCGGCAAAGGGCGATAGTCTCCGGCGCCGGCGACAGCCCGAAACGCGCGACGAACTGCATGCCTCGCAAAACCCTGAGAGGGTCTTCGGCGAACTTGTCCGAGACGTGTCTGAGCGTGCGGCTCTTGAGGTCGGCCGCGCCGCCGAAAGGGTCTTCGAATTCGCCCGACAGCGGGTCGCAGTACATTGCGTTTATCGTGAAGTCGCGGCGCGAGGCGGCTTCTTTGACGGAAAGCCCCGGG
>CAMOXA010000215.1 GCA_946628745.1 uncultured Verrucomicrobiota bacterium
GCCGGAAGCCCTTCTCGCCGCGCGGCTCGGCGAACCCGGCGACGCCGATTCCGCCCGACATCCCGCCCACCGCAAACCCCGGCGTGAACGCGCAGCCGGCGCATTTCGACTTCATGTCGACCGCGACGGGAGCCTTGCCGTCCACAGATATGCGCGCTTCGTTCCCTCCGACGACGGAGAGGACGACGGCGTGCGGTTTCGTCGCAAGCGCGGGGACGGAGATCCGCTGCGTCGCGACGATGGCGCAGGGACTGCCGCGCAGCGTCGCGACGACATGGGCGTACAGCGTGTCGCGCTTCTGCCCCGTCGCCAGCAGCACGGCCTTCCCATCGCTCTCCTTCGCCGCGCCGAGAGAGGCGATCGCGATCTGTGCGCCTGCGCGCGGGAACCATCCGTGCAGGGAAATCGACACGCCGCCGCCGTCGTGATTTTCCACGCGGCCGGCAGTGGGGCCGTCGAGCCACGCACCGGACTTGTCCGCCGCGTCCGTTGCCGCGATTCCGCCAAGCCGGCAGAATTTCTTGTCCTTGCGAACGACTCCCGCTGCCGTTCCGTTGTACGTCCACTGAAAGACCGGGTCGTAGATCGTCTCCATAGTCTTCCATTCGGCGAGAAGCCCGTCGAAATCCTTGCCGAACGTCTTCTTCCAGTGGTCTTTGCCGTCTTTCCTGTAGCCCTGCAATATTCTGTAGATAGTTCCCTCGCCGTAGGCCTGAGTCATGAAATCGATGAAGTTAGCGCCGGACATATACTTGCCGTACTTTCGCCCGCCGCGCAGTGCCTTGTAGCGCTTGTCGAGGATGGCGGCAGGGTCGGTGCACCGCGAGTACCACACCTTGTAGTTGCGCGTCCAGTCGGCCATCCCTTCGGTAAACACGCGGTCGGAGCCCATGTCGAGGACATGCGTCATCTCATGGCAGAGAAGCCCCATCCCGCCCGATGCGTCACCGCCGGGATTCTCCCCGACCTTCCACGTGATGCGCCGGCCGACCGCGAACGCGGGATTGCCGCCCTTCTGCGGCGCAAGATAGAGAACGATCTTCGTCTTCTCGTGCAGCCGGGAACGTTCGCCGTCGCCGTACAGCGCCTTGCATATCTTCTCGGCGAGAACACACATCTGCTCGCGGACGCAGCACCGGTCCGCCCACTCGCGCAGATTCTGCGGCGTGCGCCCGTCGTAGACGATCTCCAGAGCCGAAGCGGAAGCCGCGCAGAGAAATGATGCCAGCAGACAGATCAGCGTTTTTGGGCGCACCATTGCATCTATGCGAACAGGCTTCATGCCGTAATTCTACCATCACGCCCGCGCCGGCGTCAAACGCGCGTCACCGCACGAAGACGGCGAGGCCGACGGGCTTGACCGAGAGGACGATCTCGCCATTCTCGACGGCAACGCCCGAGGCCCAGTTCGGCGCGCCCTCGGCAAGCGTCACGGTCGCGTCGGCGGCGAACTTGCCGCCCATCGTCAGGACGTTCTTGCCGCCGTGTGCGCGCGCACCGGCATCGGCCGAGATTCTGACCGTCACGTTCGTGGTTTCGCCCTCTTCGAACGTCACCGTCTTGTCCGTCAGGTTCAGAACGGGCACGTCCCTGGTCGTGTAGTTGAAGCCCAGCATCGCACCGGCCTTGAGCACGAGATCGCCGCCAAGCGCGACCGTGCCGGACTCCGCGACCTCCAGCGTCGCACCGGCGGCGATAGTCGTCGCACCCGTGCCGAGGCTCGCGCCAGATGCGAATGCCAGCGTTGCGCTTTCCGTCACATTCACTGTCGGCTGGGTGGAATTGTCGCACGGCTTGTTTACACGTAGCACGCCCGAGCCGGAGACTGTTATCTCCACATTGCTGTCCAGAACCTGTGTAGTTGCGTCAATCGTTATCGTGCGAGCGGAGTTGTTCTCGTCGGACGTATTGAAGACGGCATTGCGCCGTATGCCCAGCCCAGTCGTGCCGCCATCACTTATCGTGAAATTGGAATACCACGGGCGGATTGTCGTTGAACTGTCGGCCTTGTTCTGATTGAGCGCATAGGCAATTCCCGTGTCGCCGAAATTCAATCCCCCCTCGCCGACGAAGACCGTATGGCTGGATGCAACATTGGCGTCGCTGAAATAAAACCAGTTGTTCGACATTCCATTAGTCACGCTGTTAAATTTGAATACGCCCGGTGTCGACGTCCCCTGGCCGTATGTAAGATACCTGTCGCCCGTACCGGTGAGGACAAGGTTCGTAACCGTGACTTCGCCGTAGTTCCGGTAGGACACGCGACCGGTTGCGGACAACGCCATTTTGCCGATGTCCACACGCGCATTGTCGCCGATATAAAGCTCGGTCAGCGCGCCCGCATAAGGAATGTAGAGCGAGGAATCGCCGGCAAGGCAAACCCGTTTGCTGCCACCTTGATTTACTGCAGTCCAAGGATTGCTCTCGGTGCTTGAAAGACAGTACCTGCCAAAGATACAGCGCGAATAGACGGCGGCGGAATTGCCGCTTTCAAGCGCACAGCCGTCTGCAG